>RFIM01000216.1 GCA_003695215.1 Chloroflexota bacterium | reverse complement strand
TGTGCCAGGTGCAGGCTGCCAGGCGTTAGGTGCAAAGCGAGGTGTGCGTAGAATGGCACAGTCAAGCTAAGAGTTGCCCATGAGAGCGCGCCGACCAAAGGCTTGCGGCGTGCCACGATGTAGACGCCTGCGTCATCCTGATCGGTCACAAATTCCCAGCCAAAGTGGGCGTGCAGATCGGCATCCAGGATGACGCTATCGGCGGCGGCGCGCTGAACGCGTACGCTCACATGGCTGCCGCGCACATAGACGGTCAGTGGCGGCTGCACCTTGAAGCGCTGATGGAGCTGCTTGGCCGTGGCTGCAGCAGCCGCCTCAGCGCCTAGGCTCAGCGCGGAGCCCAAGCCGCGCCTCAGCAGCGCGCCGCGCAAACGCCGTAAACTCATATCTGGAAGCCGTCACGGAAAGCGATCAGCTTGCGGCTGTAATCCGAGACGAAGCTCTTCAATTTCTCCTCTAGCCGCTGCCAGGTGCTGCTCCTCAAAGCCGTACGCACAGCGTCCAAGTCCTCTGCCAGAAATTCCAACTGCCGCATGGGATGATCGCCATAGGCGGTGTGGTAGACTCGGAACATGTACAGCCCTAGCGCCTGCATACTCGGCACAAGCTCCTGAGTGACAAAGGTGTAGTAGGCTTCATGCGTCTCAGGATTGATGTTGTAGCGCAACAGCAACTTGTAGCGCGGAATGATTCTGATCGTCATGTTGAGCCTCGCCAATTCGCCTCAAGTGCGCAACCGAACGTTACACATATGATAGCACAAGCTGCAGCCTTGTGCGATTGGCTCATTTTAGGCTGTATTGGTAGCCGAAGCGCCAAGGCTGGTTGTCCATTGGCAGGTCAGCCAGATGATTACGGCGCAGCGCAGCGAAGCGCGGGCGCATCTCGTCAATTGAATCGCCGCCGAGCTTCTCAATGAGCGCGTTCGCCAGCACAAAGGCGACCATAGCCTCGATGATTGGCACACCGCGCGGCACTTGGCAGAAGTCGCTGCGCTCGTAGTCAATGTGGCGCGGCTCGCCGCTCGCCAAGTCTACTGAGCTGAGCGGCGTGAGCGTGGTGGCAATCGGCTTGAGCGCAGCGCGCACGATCAGTGGCTCGCCAGTAGTGATGCCGCCTTCCAAGCCGCCCGCGCGATTAGTGCGGCGGCGCAAGCTGCCATCTTCGGCGCGCTCAATCTCATCATGCACTGCTGTGCCGCGCAGCCGCGCCAAAGCAAAGGCGCGCCCGATCTCGGCGCCTTTGACCGAAGGCACGCTGCCGACCGCAGCTAAGAGCTGGCCGTCCAGCTTGCGATCCCATTGCACGTGCGAGCCTAAGCCTGATGGCAGGCCAAGCGCGACCACTTCGATCACGCCGCCGAGCGTATCCTTCGCCTGAATGGCGGCGCGGATAGCAGCGTGCATCCGCTCAGTCGCCTCAGGATCAGGGCAGCGCACATCGCTAGCCTCAGCCGCTGCGAAGCGCGCCTGGTAGCTCGCCGCATCGGGCAAGTCAGGCAGCTCTGCCTCAACATCGCCGATGCTGACCACGTAACCTTGCACTTGGATGCCGAATTCAGCCAACAGGCGCTTGCAAATCGCGCCGACTGCTACGCGCATGGTCGTCTCGCGTGCGCTGGCGCGCTCCAGGCTCAAGCGCAGCTCACGATAGCCGTACTTGACGCTCGCCGTCAGGTCCGCGTGACCAGGGCGCGGCACGGTCATGGGCGGGATGTCTTTCTCTGCCCAATTTTGGTAGTCGCGATTCTCGACCAGCAGCGCGATAGGCGCGCCTGTGGTCTTGCCTGCGAGCACGCCACCGCCCAAGTGGACTTGGTCGCGCTCAATGGACATGCGCCCGCCGCGCCCATAGCCTTGCTGGCGGCGTGCTAATTCTGCGTTGATCCATTCGGCGCTCAAGGGCAAATTGGCGGGCATTCCATCCAGAATTGCGGTCAGGATCGGGCCGTGTGATTCACCAGCGGTTAGGAAGCGCAGCATGAGAATATCCTATGGCGTGAGCAGCACGAACAGGCCGATACCAGCTCTCAAAATCGATCGGTCGCTCGGGTTGCCGCAAAGGCTCGGATTTGGATGCTCAAGAAGCTACCGCAGGCTGTAGAACTTGTCAAGTTCAGGCAAAGGACTTAAACTATGCTTGCAAAGCTGAGCGCTGCGCAGGCTATGCGAAGGGAAGCTGTTGTGAAGAACGAGACGCGCCGATGTCCACGCTGCAACTACGAAAATTTGCCACAGGCAGTCTATTGCTTCCGCTGCAACCGTCGCCTTGACGACTTGCCCGTGGTAGATGGCTTAGATGGCACGGGCAGCCTGATTGAAGGCGCGTTGCGCTTCATCCGCCAACGTAACCACAGCTTGTTTGAGCCAGGACGAATCGAACGCTTGCGAAAGGCAAGGTCAAAGGTGCTACCTGAGAATTTAAATGGCGAGCCACTCACATGTTTGAACTGTGGCACTTACAACTTGCCTGACGCAACTCACTGCGTTCACTGCAACGCGCCCTTGTTGATCCCTGATGAAGATTTTGGCATACAATTGCGGCTGAGCGGGCGCACTAGCGTGGGCAAAGTGCGCGCCAATAACGAAGATAGCCTGGGGCTCTGGGCGATAGATGGCTTGGCTTTGGCGCTAGTGGCTGATGGCATGGGCGGCGCTGCAGCCGGCGAGGAGGCCAGTCGGCTTGTGGTTGAGGCCGTACAGGCAAACTTCACCAGCGCTGAGCGTGGCAGCGACCAGCTAGCTACTTTGAGCGAAGAGCTGCTGCTCAAGCGCCTGCACGATGCTATCGATCAGGCGAACCGCACTGTGGTTGAGCGGGCGCGGCGCGATGCTTCACGGCGCGGCATGGGAACAACAGCTACGCTCGCGCTTGTGCGCAATAACCGAGTCTTCGTAGCGCACGTCGGCGATAGCCGCTTGTATCTTGTGGACGCGCATGATCGCACTATCAGCCAGATTACTAGCGATCACAGTTTCGTCCAAGCGTTGGTCGCCTCAGGGCATCTGACGGCTGAGCAGGCGCGCTACCATCCGATGGGCCATGTGCTCTATCGCGCCTTAGGGCAGTCGGCTGACTTGGAGATAGACCTTTTCAGGCACACGCTACGCGAAGGCGATCGGATCGTGGTATGCTCAGACGGTTTGACGCGCCATCTTGAGGATAAAGACATCGCCGAGATCGTGTTGCGCACTGACAATCCGACTGAAGCAACGCTCGATCTGATCGAGCTGACCAACGAACGCGGTGGTGAGGATAACGTCAGCGTGATCGTGCTATACCTTGAGCGCGTAGGGCAAGCGTAGGCCTTAATTCATGCCGTTTTAATCTCTCCTTAAAGCTTAGCTCAGCCAGCTGATGCAAACTGTGCGTCAACTTGCCATGCCGTTTTGAGCATGAGATGGAAGCATGTGCAAGTTGCCCAATTGCCGCGCGGAAGTGCGCGTCGCCGCAGCGGCCAAGCGGGTCAACTCACTGCCAGCAGGTGACCGCCCCCTTCACGCTGCTGGCAGTTTGCTTGTGCCTTTGGCGCCTGCTCAAGGCCAAAACTGAACCTGCCGCATGGCAAGCCCAGCCAAGCGCCTTGCTCACGGCTTGATGGTGAACAAGCTGCCCGCACCACGCCCAAAGACCTCAGGGAAGTAGAACTCATTGCCATGCGGCGGAATCACACGGTAGACGCCGACTGAGGTCGCCTGAATTTGGTAGACGTAGCGATAGCTGCCGCGCGGCAGATAGCTCGCCGAGAGGACGACGCGCTCTGTGCGCAGCTGCGTATCGCTGAAGAGCCACCAGCCCCACGCGAAGCGATAGGGCGCCTCGCTCGGAATCAGCTGCGGGCGCTGACCGATCTGCGCGCTGGTCAGCAGCGAGCGATCGATCGCCTCTGTGCCTGCCGGAAGCGGATCGTTGATGACCACGTAGTACAAGTCCTGCGCTGCTGTGATTTCTAATGCGACCGTGATCACATCGCCGAGGCGCGCCTCTGTGATCGGCTTGCCTTCAGCGTTGTAGTACGTGCGCACAAGCCGAATGCCGCGATCGGTCGGCTGAATGGCTTCCACAGGCTGCTGGACGTTCAGAGTCGCCGTGTAGTAGAGCGCGCCTTCGCCTGCGCCATGCTGGAAGGTCAAGCGATTGACCCGCTCGCGCAGCAGCGCCGCGATCGCGATCTCCAGCGTCTCAGTGCGTTTGAGCGTCTCAGCATTGGCGACGCCTTCAAAGCGCTGTGAGCCGTTCAGGCTGAGCGTGTAAGTGTAGTTGGCCTTCAGCTCGCCGCTGAGCGCCATCCAATTGGTGAGCGCCATGACTGCCCATGCCGATTCTTGCGTTGTTTCCCATGCATCGGCGTGGCGCGCTGCCATCAACCAACGAATCACGTTAGGAATCAGGGCGCTCTCCGGCGTGAAAGCGATCAGAGTCTGCAACAAGATCGCTGTTGTGCGCGTGTCGCTACTCCAGTTCCACCAATCCCGATGCCGCTCTTCCCAATGAATGCCTGTGGCGCTGACGATCGCGGCCGATTGGATATCGCTGAGCAGCGCATCGATCCGATCCTGGAAGCCGCGCACGCCCTGCGCCAATCCATAAGCTTGTGCCAAGAAGCCGCGCGCATACAGCGCCAACTTCTCGCGCCAAACGAAGAGCGACTCCAGCGCCTGCAGGTTCAGATTGCCCGAACGCGCCAAGACGTACAGCACAAAAGCGCCGCGATTCAGCTCCCACTCAGGCGTCTGTTGTGTGAAGAGCGGCAAGCGCGCCTGCAGGAATGCCACAGCGCGATCGATCATGGCGCTTGGCAGGCTCAGATCAGCCTCGCGCGCCTCGATCAGGCCGAGCAGCGCGTAGGCCGTCACTAGCGTGCTGGATTCCTCATTGAAATACCAGCCCCAGCCGCCATCACTGCGTTGCTCGCGGCTGAGCTTGTCCAGAGCCTCGCGCAGCGCCTTCTCTAGAGCAGCGCGCAGCTGCTCGTCTGCCAAGCCGAGCTTCTGCAAGGCGCGGTAGGTCACGACGTTTGGCAAAAAGCGCGAGACAGTCTGCTCAAGGCACTGGTAGGGAAAGTTCTCAAGCGCGCGCAAGGCATCTAGCGTCACAGCCGCTAAAGATGGGCTGAGCCGAACCGTGAGCGAGCCGCTCGGCGCTAGCGCAGCGCTCGGCACAAGGATGCCTTCTGTGCGGCTGCTCGGCTGGCGCAAGGCACCTGCGGTCGCGTTATAATCTGGCGCGAGATAGCGATAGACGGGTAACAAGCGCTGATCGCCCAAGCCGACCATTGGCTTGCTGGCATCGCTGAATTGCCCGCTGACGGCGCTGAAAGTCAGGTCAACAGCCTCTACATCGCCGATCACAGCCAACCACGTCACACGAACGCGGCCGTTAGATGGAATCTTCACCACTTGTTGCGGCTCAGCGCGCAGTGTGACGCCCTGGGCTATCAGGCTGACTGTGGTCTCGAGATCGCTATCTGTGTTGTTGTTGACGACCACTGCCAGCTCTGCCTCATCGCCGACGACGAAGAAACGCGGCGTGGCAGGGCGCACTAAAAGCGGCTTGGTCGAGACGATCTCCAGAGTGGCATCGCCGACGAAAGTCTGCGCAGAGATGCCGCGCACGTCCAGGCGCCACGTCGTCAGATTATCAGGCAAGCTGATGGAGGCGCGCGCCGTGCCGTCTGCATTCGTGATCAGGCTTGGCAGCCACAAGGGCGTATCCACGAAGTTAGTGCGCACGGCAGGCGCAGCCTCAGCGCCTTTTCTGCGCTGAGAATCCGCGTCCGCTTCGCCGTCGGCACCAAGCTCATCCATTGGCGGCGTGCCAATGCCGCCGCGCGCCATCATCATCACTTCAGCTTGCCCAAGATCGCCTTGCGGCACAATGCCGTCGATCAGGCGATTGAGCGCCGTGAGCGTGATGATAGAGAGTCCACGCGGGCTCCAGAAGAAATCGAAGATCGGTAGGCTGTTGGGCGCGCCGACGCTCAGCGTGGCCAGGTCGGTCAGTGCGATGCCAAGCTCGGCTTGCACAGGCTCGCCACGCCGATCGGTCACCTTGAAATCGAAGGTGATGGTCTTGTTCGGCTCTGCCAACTTGTCTGAAGG
>RFIM01000215.1 GCA_003695215.1 Chloroflexota bacterium | reverse complement strand
TTAGGCATTCCTCAGCCACGCCAAGGTACGGCGCAAGCCTTCCTCAAACGAGACGCTCGGCGTGAAACCGAGTAGCTCGCGCGCCAGGCGAATATCAGCACAAGAGTGCTTGACATCGCCCGGACGCGGCTCGGCGAAGATCGGCACGATATGTGTGCCCAGCAGCGTGTTGATGGCCGCGATCAGATCGAGCAGGTTGATGCTCTCGCCACAGGCCAAGTTGATCACCTTGCCTGCTACGCGCCCATCAGCCTTGCACGCCAATAAATTGCCTTGCACTACATTCTCGATATACGTGAAATCGCGCGATTGCGTCCCATCACCAAAGACGATCGGCTGTGCGCCTGCTAGCATCGCCTTGATGAAGAGCGGAATGACCGCTGAGTAAGGCGAGTTCGGGTCTTGGCGCGGGCCGAACACATTGAAGTAGCGCAACGCAACTGTCTCTAGACCGTAGATATTGTAGAAGACCTGGCAGTACTGCTCGCCGACCAGCTTAGCCACAGCGTAGGGCGAGAGCGGACACGGCGGCATGTCTTCGCGCTTGTATGTGCCTTCAATATCGCCGTATGCCGATGAGGACGCGGCGTAGATGACGCGCTTGACTTGCGCATCTCGCGCTGCGATCAGCACGTTCAAGGTACCCGTGGCGCACGAATCGTGCGTTAGGCGCGGATCGGCGACCGAGCGCGGCACGGATGGAATCGCCGCTTGATGCAGCACGTAATCCACGCCTTGCATCGGCTCGCGCAGCGCGTCTAAGTCAGCGATGTCCACTTCATAGAAGGCGATCTGATCGCGCACGGACTCGATGTACTCACGGCTGCCTGTGGCAAAATTATCTACCACACGCACGGTCTCGCCACGCGCCAAGAGTGCGTCCACAAGATGAGAGCCGATGAAGCCTGCACCGCCTGTGACCAAGTAAGTTGCCATGTATCGTGAACGCTTATCCCTTCTGTATGCCTGGCGACGCCTTGAGCTTGCGCTGCTGCTTGATCCGAACAACTTCCAGGATGATGAAGGTACCCAGCCCGATCGCGCCGACTCCGCCGCCGATCAGCAAGGCTGCCTCGAGCGGCGCAAAGCTGATCAGCAGAGCTGAAAGCCCGAGCAGCACGCAGGCCGCATAGAGCGTCAGCACGGCCAGGCGCGGATGCAAGCCCATGGCCACCAGACGATGCGAGCTGTGATCCTTGCCGCCTTGCGCCGGCGAGCGCCCTTCGCGCAGCCGCGTGAAGACTACTAGCGTCGTATCGAAGATCGGCAAGCCTAGCACCAGAATCGGGATCATCCAGCTGGCCGCTGGCACTTGCGTAGCGAAGCGCAGCTTCAGGCCAAGCACTGCCAGCAAAAAGCCTATCGGCAGCGATCCCATATCGCCCATGAACATGCTAGCAGGGTTGAAGTTGTAGATCAAAAAGCCGATCAGCGCACCGCACAAGGCCGCCGAAAGGCTTGAGACCAAAGTCTGCCCTTGCAGCGCTGAGAGCAAAAATAGAAAGAACGCCGAAATAGCGCTTGTGCCCGCCGCTAGGCCGTCCATGTTATCCAGAAAATTGACGGCATTGATGATCCCGACGAACCAAAAGATTGTCAAGGCTGCATCCAGCAGCCACACGCCGAACAAGTCCACGCGCAAGCCGACGACCACGCAAAACAGGGCTACAGCCAGCTGCGAGGCATATTTCGTGCGCGGGCGCAGCTCTCGGCGATCATCCCAGAAGCCAACGAAGGTCAGGAAGCTGGCACACAGCACAATGGCGATCAGCTCGTTCATATAGGCGGGCTGATTGCCGAACATCAGCAGCGCCAACAGGAAGGCGAGGTAGATCGAGAGGCCGCCCATCAGCGGAATCGGCATTTGGTGAACTTTGCGCGCGCTCGGCTTATCTACCAAGCCGATGCGCTGCGCCAATTGGCGCGTCAGCGGTGCCAGGCCGACTGAAGCGGCAAAGCCGACTGCCAAGACGGGCATGTAATCCAGCATGTTCAGAGCGCACGTCCTTTTTCGGCACCTGATCGGCGAGAAGTATAGCGCATTTCAAAGCGCTGCAACAGGCTCAGCTCAGTAGTCCACGCTGACGTAGCACCTGCCATCAGCGCAGCGCGCCTTGATGATGGTCAGGCGCGGCAGGTTGTTCAGGTAGAAGCGAAATTCAGCCCGATCTGTGCTCACCAGCGGCTGCGAGCCGATGCGCCAACCGTTCACCTGCACCATCAGGTAGTAGTAGAATCTGAAGAGCTCTTCGGCACTGTGTTGTGTGGTGTACTCGAAGATTCCGCCCGACTCGCGGATGGTATGCGAGCGCAATACGGCATCGGCGGGCATGGGCATTCCGCCGATGCGCGTCACTTCGCCTGTGATTTGAATGACGATGCGTGTGGCGCCGTTGAACGGACGCCAGACGCTTGGCGCCACAGCGGCAAAGCTAGCGCATATGCCTAGCGCGATCGCCAGCAGCAGCGCTAGGCCGCTGAACAACACCAGGCGATAGCGCCGCTCGCGTTGTGCCAGTTGCCTATCTGCTGCGTCCACAAACTTTTTCCTTCGCGCAAAACTCGTTACAATTGAAGGCGCTCTCTGTTGCGCTACGCACTGTCTGAATCTTAGCACGTATGGCGCGCCTTAACGCATGAAAAACTGCTCATAACGCTGTTTGGCCCACGGCCAACGGCGCGGAGGAATGGCTGTTGTTGCGACTTTGCCTGAATCGTCCGATCCGCACAGGCATGTGGCTGCTGCTCACGCTGAGCCTATCTGCCTGCGGCTTGAACGCTCAAACCTTCCCCACTCGGATCGTCTCGGTGCCCACTGTGCCGACTAACACTTTGGCTCCAGTGCTGACCATGACGCCGCGCTTCACAGCCACACCTATCCCGACCAGCACGCTTATCCCGACCAATACCTTGCCGCCCACAGCAACGCCTTTCATCCCAACCGAGACCGCCACGCCGACGCCTGAGCCGACCCGAGCCGTGCGCGGCACGGTCAACAATCGAAGCGCATCTGTGCGCTTGCGCGCTGGGCCAGGCACAGAATATGAGACGCTGCGCACGGTGCCCAGTGGCGCTCTGCTGATCATCATTGGCATCAGCAGCGATCTGGCATGGTACAATGTAGTGTTGGAAGATGGCACTGAAGGTTGGATGCTTGGCGAGCTAGTGACCGTGCCTGAGCGCACTGCTGTGCCTATCTTTGCCACAGCTGAGCTGACTGCGCGCGCTGCCACGCCGCGGGCTGCTATCAATTTGCCCACGCGCGCGCCAACTATTCCCGCGCGCGCTAATACCTTCACTGATATTCTCGCCTATTGCGATCTGTCCCAGTTCCGCTCAGAGGCCAACAAAGTCTTCCGCCCCAATCAGAATTTGAGCATTTATTGGACTTGGTTTGCGCGCACAGCTGAGCAAATCCAAGATCACCTCGATGCAGCGACCTACGAAGTGCAGCTGGAACGCAAAGACGGCGACTTATGGCAGTTGGTGCGCAAGCTGGATGACTATGATAATTACCGCACCGCGCTGACTCGCGCGCCTAATGGCCGCCCTGAAGTGCGCTGGTTTGTGCCAATTGGCACACTGGAAGTTGGCGAGTACCGCGTCAGCTACCGCCTGACTTGGTCGCGCCGCATTGAAGACGGCGATAAATCCTTCGGGCCAGGCGGCGATGAAGAGATAAATACAGGCACCTGTGTGTTCCGCGTGCGATGAAGAAAGGCGCAGGCGATGGCGGAAACTGAACGAGAGACCCTGATTGCGCAATTGAGCGCCTCGGAGAGTGTGGCAGAGCGCCGCCAAGCGGCTAAGCGTTTAGGCAAGTTGCGCGATCCTGCCGCCATCAATGCGCTGGTCAATGCCTACCTGGATGAAAATGAGGACGAGTCCGTGCGGCGCGCTGCAGAGAACGCGCTGCGCATCTTTCGGCGCATGCAGCAAGAGCGGGCTGAACCAGACTCGCCGCCAGCAGCCGCTGAGCCTGATTTCAAGGCGCTGCAGAAGTTCCGCAAGCCGCTCACCATCAGCCTTGTGGTGCTGATTGCGCTCAACGCGTTCCTGTTCCTGATACGCGCCCTGAGCGGCTATTCGCTCATAGCGCTGATCCTCAATCCGCCAACGCCTGTGCTAGCTACAGAGCGCACGGCTTTGATCCTTGAAGCGCAAGACTATCTGCTCGCCCTTGAGAACGAGATCATCGCTTTTCGGCAGCCGCTGCTCGACTTGAAGGTCGATATAGACGATCTCAGAAGGCTGCCGACGCGCTGCACGACCTTGGCGCCGCTCGCGCTGAAGGCGCGCCTGCTCTCGGCTGAGGATACGCGCCTCAACGCCGATGTCGCTGCCATCTTCGAGCGCTTGAATAGCGTCTTGCAGCAATTCGCCGCTTTGCGCCAGAAGTACACTGAAGCTTGCTCGCAAAAAGACCTGAACGCGCTGCTCAGCGGTTTGGCGCCGAGCGGCGGCGCAGGTTTGGTTGAGCAACTTGACGGACTGCGCAACAATCAGCTCAGCGCCTTGCGCAATGCGCTTGAAGTGGCTAGGACGGCGCCGACGCCGACCATAGCGCCTACCGCTGTTGTGAACCTAGCGCCGCCGACTGCAACGCCGCAAGGCGTGCCGACTGCCACTTTTGCCCTGCCAACGCCTGAGATCGCTCAGCCCTTGGCGCAGCCCACAGCCGCTCTCGGCTTTGCAGCAACTGCGCCTGTGCCTACAGCGCTCTTCTCAGAGCTGCCGCTTGCCAACATCAGCTATCAAGGCGTGCGCTTGGAACAGCGCGCGCGCTACCGCTACCGCCTGACTGTGGACTACGAGGCGCTAGTGCCGCCCAACCGCACCTTGCGCGGCGCGCTCTCGCTGCGCGTGCTGGCTGAGAACAGCGCCACGCCGCAAGGCCGTTATGAGATCAGCTTGCGCGATAATCCCGAGATCAACGCCTTTCTCGGCTGGTTGCCCGAGCCGTTCTATCGGCAGGGTAACGCGTTTTACACTGCACTGAACGGCGTCTTCTACCACACAGGCGCTGGGCTGCCATCGCAAACGCTCTGCACAGCCACGCCGCTCAGCCAGGCGAATATTGGCGTGTTGGCTTCGCTGAACGTAGACGCCTTGATCGAGCGCCTGGCGCCGCCTGAGGCCTTGCGTCTCTGGCGCGAGGCGCCGCCTGTTGGCGTCAGGCCGCAGTATCGCGCTGAGAGCGTGCGCCGCGACGAAGATGGCCTCGAGATCAACCTCACAGCCACGCTCACTATCGGTATTGACGGCTTGCCTGAAGAGCTGGTCATCCGCGAGACGCGCCAAGCGCCCGCTGGCTATGCCAAGCCATTCTTCAAAGAGCGCACGCTCACCTACACCTTGATCGCAGCCGATGTTGCCGTCAATTTAGCGGAAGTGGCTCAGTCGTTGGAATTTCAATGCCGCAATGTCACACCTAGACCATGATGCAGGTGAGGAAAACACTGTGAACTTGCCGCCAACTATCGCGCTGGATGGGCCTGCTAGCTCGGGCAAAACGACGGTCGCTCATGCGATTGCGCAGCAATACGGCTACTTTTTAGTGGATACTGGCGCCTTTTATCGCGCTGTGGCGCTAGCAGCCTTGCGCACAGGCGTGCCCATTGTCGAGAGCGATACGCTTGTGGCGCTGGCCGAGCAGCTGCAGATCGAGACTCTGCCTGCAGATGGCACAGACGGCCATTTCTACCGCTTACGGCTGAATGGCGAGGACGTCACAGCGGCGCTTCGCAGCCCTGAAGTCGAGGCGATTGTCTCGCAAGTGGCAGCTGTGCGCGGCGTGCGCGAGGTGCTGAACGCCACTTTCCGACGCCTTGCAACGCAATATGCGCGCGTGATCATGGTCGGGCGCGATATCGGCACAGTCGTTTTGCCCGAAGCCGCGCTCAAGATCTACCTAGATGCTTCGCCTGCAGTGCGCGCAGAGCGCCGCCAAAAACAGTTCGGTGATAGTGATGCCCAAGGTGTGCAGCAAGCGCTCCTGCAGCGCGATCAACGCGATAGCCAGCGCGAGACTGCGCCGCTGCGCCTTGCCGAAGATGCACACCTGATCCATACCGATCAACTTGACCTGCCAAGCGTGATCGCCCACGTGCAAGGCTTGATCACAGCTTGGCAAGTGCGCCATGCCCAACCTTAGACCTCGTGAATGGTCACAAACAGCTTCGGACGGCGGCGTATCTCGCTATAGAAGAGCTTGCTGAGCGCTTCCTCGACCAACTCGCGCTTGTGCGTTGCGCTGCCGCCACTCTGCTCTAACACTTGTCGTGCTAGGTTCGTGCCGCTCTGGAGCAGCGCTGCGCCTTCGGCTGAAGCCACAAAACCGAAAGACCTGATCTCAGGCTGGCCAAGGATTCGCCCACTGCCGCGCTCGATGACTGCGCTCAGCACCACGGCGCCATCTCGGCCGAGCGCCTCGCGCTCGCGAATCAGTCCTGTGTGGACGTCGCCGACGCCTGAACCGTCTACGAAGACGTAGCCGCCTGGCACGCGCTCGCCAATGCTCATGCGCCCATCGGGATAGAAAAACAGCTTAGTGCCATTTTCTACCACAGCGATGCGCTCATCAGGAATGCCGACTTGCAGCGCCAACTCGCGATGCGCTTTCAGGTGCCGCAGCTCGCCATGAATCGGCACAAAATTGCGCGGCTGCACTAAGTTCAGCATCAGGCGCTGTTCTTCTTGGCTGGCATGCCCAGAGACGTGAACTGAGTCAATCGGATCGTAGACGACCTGTGCGCCACGTTGAAAAAGGCGGTTGATGGTGCGGCTGACTGTCTCTTCATTGCCTGGAATCGGATGCGCTGAGATAATGACCGTATCGCCTGCCTGGATGCTCAGCATGTTGTGATTGTTCGTGGCAAGGCGATGCAGCACGGCGCTCGGCTCGCCCTGTGAGCCTGTGACTATGAAGGTGACTTGGTTAGGCGGCAAGTGGCGCGCCTCCTCAGGGCTGATCAGCATGCTCTCGGGCAAGTCCAGATAGCCGAGATTGAGCGCCATGCGCACATTCTCGGACATCGAAGTGCCGATGATGGCAATTTTGCGCCCATAGCGCTCCGAGACCCACACGACTTGCTGCACTCTGGAGATCAGCGAAGCAAAGCTAGAGACGATCACGCGCCCTTTGGCCGCTCTGAAGACGCGATCAAAGGCGGCATCAATGACGCTCTCTGAAGGCGTCCAGCCGCGCCGATCTGCGTTCGTGCTATCTGAGAAAAGCGCGACCACGCCGCGCGCTGAGAAGCTCGCCAACTTGGCGTAGTCGGTCACGCGCCGATCCACAGGCGTCGGATCGAACTTGAAGTCGCCTGTGTGGACGAACAAGCCGACAGGCGTGTTGATGCCGAAGCCGACGCAGTCAGGGATTGAATGGCAGACGTGGAAGGTCTCGATCCAAAACGGCGAGAGGTCGATCTTGTCGCTCGCATTGAAGACGTTCAACTGGACTCGATCCAGCAGGCGCGCCTGGCGCAGTTTGACTTCGACCAAGCCTGCGGTCAATGGCGTGGCGTAGATCGGCGCCGGAAAAGCGCTGGCCACGTGCTGAATGGCACCCGTGTGGTCCTCATGGCCGTGGGTGATCAAAATGCCGCGCACGCGCAAGCCGCTCTGCTCGCTCAGGTAGCGAAAATCGGGGATGATATAGTCGATGCCGAGCATGTCGTTTTCAGGGAACATCAAGCCAGCATCTACGATCAGCACGTCTCGACCGTACTGAAAGGCCATCATGTTCTTCCCGATCTCGCCCAAGCCGCCCAAGGGAATGACTTGTAAGGGCGTTTCGCTCATAGAAATTTGCGCGATCCGAAGAGACGCTGGCATTCAAGGCAGTTGCTGAGGGCTTTCAGCCGCTGCCTTCAACGCCAGGTCGTCCTCGGCGCTCGCGCTAGACTCCTTTCCTCAAGGTGTGTTTGCTCACATAGATTCTAACACAGCTTATAGGGCTTGGGAACGCGCTCAAGCTGATGCATTGTGCCGTCGCCGCGCTCTGATACCTTTGCGGCGCTAGTAGCCCAACGGCAATGGACTCTGATTGGTCCAGCCGCCATCAACAATCAGCGTTTGCCCGTTGATGTGCCGCGCGCCTTCTGAGCACAGGAACAGCGCCGCTGCGGCGATATCTTCCACATGCGCCACGCGCCGATTCGGCGTCACCGCTCGCCAATCCTGCTCGTAGTTTGCGGTCTCCTGGGCTGTGCGCTCGGTTAGCGTTGCGCCAGGTGCAAGGGCATTGACAGTGATGCCATACGCGCCAAGCTCATAGGCGAGTGTGCGCGCCATCATGCGCAGGCCTGCCTTCGAGATTCCATAAGCGCCCAAGCCGCCAATGGCTTGGACACCTGCCACTGAGGACATCAGGATGATGCGCCCTTCGATCTGTCGCCTGATCATCTCGCGCGCGGCTGCCTGCGCTGTGAAAAAACTGCCGCGCAGATTGACTGCCAGCAGCCGATCAAACGGCTCAGGCTCGTATTCCAGGAAACGGCCGAAGAGCGTGATGCCAGCGTTGGCAATGGCGATATCCAGCCGCGCGAAGCGCGCCGCGATCTGCCCAACAATGGCGCGCATGGCGTTCACATCGGCCACATCTGCAGCGTAGGCGTGGACGCGCCTGGCCTGTAGCTGTTGATTGAGCTGCTCGGCCGCTTGTGTAGCGCGCTCTGCGTCTATGTCGTTTAGCGCGACAGTCGCGCCCGCTTCAGCCAAAGCGCGGCATAGCGCGTAGCCGATGCCCATGCCCGCGCCCGTGACCAGCGCCACCTTGCCCGTTAAGCTGTTCATAAGCGTTGTAATCCTATATCGCCAATGGCGAGCGCGCTTGCCATTCTATAGCAGATGCTCACACCGCCTTGAGCGTCGCTTCGACCAACGCGCTGATCGCCGCCGCGTAGCGCGCCGCGCTGAAATGCTGATGGACGTGCGCAGCGCCGCGCTTGCCCATCGCCTCGCGTTGCGCAGGATTTTGTAACAAGGCGATCACGCGCTCAGCCAGCGCCGCTGAGTCGCGTGGCGGCACCAGGTAGCCCGTCTCGCCATCTCGAATGGTCTCAGATGGGCCGCCAACGCGCGTGCTGACTATCGGACGCGCCATAGCCATGCTCTCCAAGGCGACCATGCTGAGCGACTCAAACCATGAGCTGCAGACCATCACATCAGCCGCGGCAATCACCTCGCGCGAGTCGGGCCAGAAGCCCAGAAAGGTGACCGACTGGCGCAGTTCGGCGTCGTCGCGCACGCGCGCCAAGATGCGCTGCTTGTAGGCCTCATCGCGCGAGACGGCGAAGACGTTCTCTCCTGCTATAGCAAAACGCGCTTGCGGCACCGCGCGCCTGATCAGCTTAGCGGCGTCCAGGAAGTCATCATGCCCTTTCACGTCTTGGAAGCGCGCAATCATGGCGACTAGCGGCGTTTCGGCGCCGATCTGCATGTGCATGCGCACAGGCGCGCCGCTGACCGCATCAGGATGGTGCTGCTCTGTATCGATACCAGGTATTTCCACGCCGATCCGCTCAGGCGCGATCTTCGGCGGCGTGCCCAGCAGCTTTTCCTTGACGGCGCTGCTGATCGCCACCATGCGGTCGATCTTTCGGCTGAAGAAATGCCGCTGCCAAGGGTGAATCGGGAACCACCAGCCCATGATATTCCAGATCACAGGCACCTTCAAGCTATGCGCTGACGGCACGATGAAGGGCAGACTGTGGTAATCGCTGATCACGGCGTGAATCTGGTTTTGACGCAACACAGCGCGCAACTTGCCCACAATCGGGAAGCGCGCCCAGAGCGCAGGCAAAAAAAACGTGCTAGTGCCACGAAAGGGTACGCTATGGGTGCAGACTCCTAGCGCGGCCGCTGCGCTAGGGAATCTGCCCGCGCGCGGCGTGAGCAGATGCAGCCGAAAGCGCGCCCTATCTAGCGCCTTCATCAGGTTCAGTGTGAGCGACTCGCCGCCGCCAATGCCTGTGTAGATGGTGATGAAGAGCAGGTTGACCATGCCCGCCATTCTAGCGCGCTGCCCATGGCGCGGCAACTGGACAATAAAAGAACGGAGACTAAAGCTGCGCTTTCAGTCTCCGTCACTCGTCAGGATCGAGTGGATTATTGGCGGCATCAAGCTCGATGTAGTGCCTCCAGGCGTCTGGGCCGCTGCCGATGGCGATCACAAGGTAGCTTGTGCGCGGCGTCCTTGGTTCCCAGCGCAGTTTCATGCCGGCTTCGCTAGGCAAGCGATTGCCTTTGCGATGATTGCAGCTGTAGCAAGCGCAGGCCGTGTTCGTCCAATTATCCTTGCCATTGCGCGAGCGCGGCAGGATATGATCCACTGTGAAATCCATCTTGGTGAGCGTCTTACCGCGCACTACATCCCCTGGGCGCACGCCGCAGTAGATGCAGGTGTAGTTATCGCGCAGCAGCACCCCTTTGCGGCTCCAGTGCGCTTTGCGGCGCGGCACATTGACGTAACGGCGCAAGGCGATCACTGATGGCACGGCGAACGAAGTGTTGACCGTGCGCAGGACGCGCTCACTCTCCTCAACCACCACGGCTTTGCCCGCCATGATCAAGCTGATGGCACGCGCAATCGAGATGACGGCTAACGGCTCCCACGTGCTGCCGTTCAATAACAGAACACGCCCCTGCAAAATGCCCCTCCTCTCTACCTGATCTACTAGCCTATGCACATCAGCTGCTCTTGCAAGCCGCGCACAAAGCGCACCTATTTCGATCCACATACGCGCATTATAAGCGAGAGTCTAGCGCAGCGCTAGAGCCTGAGCGGTTAAATTTTCGTTAACGGGCGCTGCAAAATAATCCTTTCGATAAACTCCATAAAATTTCTTTCAAAGATTTGCCCGAAGGCTTGCTAAAGCATCTATTCTCGCTTATGCTGACAATTGCCCGATGGTTCACAAAAGCGAGGTTCTTCGATGTACCGCCGTTTGATCAAAGGCTCATACGTTCTTGCCCTGGCGTTGTTGGTGGCATTGCGGCTGACAGCTGTGCCTTCCTACGCTCAGAATGGCGAGCTAGTTGCTGATCTCGGCTTCCGCCCTGAGCAGGATGGATTCTCGTTCCAAAACTACGGCAATGAGAACAATCCGACCAATTTGACCTCAGTCGAGATGATCCGCATCTTCGGCGCTGAGCGCGTCTGCGCAGGCGCCGTCAAAGAAGATGGCAGCTGCAAACTGACCGCGCCCGCCGCCGCCTTCATGAAGAAGGAAAACGCCGATATGGATGGCGGTCATTGCGAAGGCATGGCTGTTCTGAGTTTAGTCTTCTTCGAGCAAGCGCTCGATCCGAGCGCCTTCGGCGCAGCTAGCACCAGCAAATTGCGCCTGAGCCGCAATCCGCTCCTGCAGCGCGAGATCGCCTACTGGTTCCAGCTGCAAGTGATGGACGAAGTCTACAAGGCGCGTATTGTGGTCACGCCTGCAGAGCTGGTCGCAGGCTTGATTGACGCCTTTGAGCAAGGCTATCTGGTGACGCTGGCCTTCTATCAGCCTGATGGCTCCGGCGGCCATGCCGTGACGCCCTATGCCGTTCGCCAATTGAGCGACACGCGCTACGATGTGCTGATCTATGACAACAACTTTCCCAAAGAAGAGCGCAGCATTGAAATCGATGTGGCAGCTAACACCTGGCGCTACAACACAGCCGCCAATCCAAACGATCCGCCTGAGCTCTACGAAGGCGATGCGACCACAGGCTCTTTAGTCATCGTACCACTGGAATCGCGCTACCAAGAGAGCTTCACTTGCTCATATTGCGGTGATTACATCCCTGCTGAAAGGACAGGCGCTGTGGGCAAACTCAGCTTCTCGCTGAATGGCGAGGCCAATATCGTCATCACGGATGAGCAAGGGCGCGAGCTGCGCTACGTAGATGGCACTTACAACAACGCCATCCCTGAGGCTGGCGTGCGCTTTGTGACCAACCAGCGCGCCCGATCGGTCGGCGCGCGCCGTGCACCGACTGTGATCCTGCCCAATGGCAAGTACATCGTCCGCCTGACTAGAAAGAGTAGCGAGCGGCCTGCCACCAGCCTCACTTTCGCCAAGCAGGGCAATGTTATCTCAGTGAGCAAGCTCGATCTCAGCCAGAGCTTGGATATTGAAATTGATCCGCAACAGATCAAGCTGAAGTCGGCGGCAGCGCGCGCCATGAACGTACAGAACGCGGTCTCAGCGGGCGGCAAGCACTTCAGCTACAATATCTCCGGCAGTGGCGATGTGCTGACTTTGCGGCTGAACGAAGGCGGGCAAATGCGCGCTTCAGGCAGCAGCGGCTCATACAGCCTGTTGGTCACGCGCACTGATTCCGAAGGCAACAGCCGAATCTTCTACAGCAGCAGTGTCAATCTGAGCGATGAAGGCGAGGCCGAGTTCGATCCTGCTGAATGGGAAGACGCGCTGACAGTTGGCTATTATGCGGATGATGGCACTTTCCTTGAAGCTGAGACATACACGCTAGAAGCCCTCAGCGCAGGCCTGCTCGACCTATTCGATCTCGACCGCGACTTCATCCAGAACTTCGATGATGAGGATGCCTGGGACGATGCCTGGGGCCTGGAAGAAGAAGGGGACTTCGGCGAGGCTGAGGCAGATGGCGATGATCAAGGCGATCCTAGCGATACAGAAAATGATTCGAATGGCGGCAATGGTGGCCAGGGCGGCAGCGACCCTGAGGATGATGACAGTGGCCGCGACAGCAACGGCTAGCTGAGATTGCTCTGATCGCGAGGACAATGCTCATAGCGGCGCTGCGCAAGGCAACAAGCGCGGCGCCGCTGCATGCCGTCAACGTCAATAGAAGCGTTGCCAAAGCATTTGTGCCTGTGGTAACCTGTTACGTGAGTCAAATCTTGTATAGCTCTGCACGCGCCCTGCGCTGAGGATGCCATGATCGAAGAAGATGACCTGCCCAAGCCGCCCGCTGATGACTCAGAAAAGCGCGCTGAGGGCCTGCAAAGCCCGCGCGATGAGCCGCTTAGCAGCCTATTGCATCCGAAGGCGCGTGCCGCCCGCACTGCCACACAAACACACACAGGCCTGACGCCGCTCGATCTGATCGCTGAGGACGTCGCCGCAGAGCAACGCTTGCTCGTCGGCTGGTTAGCGCGCCGCAAGCAAGCCGCTTTTGAAGAGATCAGCGCTTTCTTGACACAGCAGGGCATTGAAGCCGAGCAAGTGCAGCCGCTTCTGGATGCGATGCTGGAGAGAGGCTTGCTGCACCAAGCTATCCTTGACGGCGCCGTGTACTATCGGGTCAGTCTTCATGGCAGTGTGCGGCGCCTCGGCGTCGGCTTGCCGGATGAAATCTGGCAGCGCGTGGATCAGGATCGGCTCAGTTTCCTGCGCAGCGTCTCGCTCTTCAGCAGCCTGAGCGATGCGCAGCTGGCTGCCATCGCTGAGAAGATGGAGGAAGTACACTATCAACGCGGCGACGTGCTGCTGTGGCAAGGCAAAAGCAGCGACCGCGTTTTCTTCATCAAGAGCGGCATCATCGGCATCACGCACTACTCAGCGCAGACCAAAGAGCAGAAGATTCTGAATTACGTTCGCCAAGGCGAGATCATCGGCGAATATAGCGCCATCAGCGGCGCCTCAGGCGTCGCTAGCGCCACAGCCTCAGCGCTGAGCAACGTCTACGCGCTCACGCTCAAGCGCGCCGATTTTTTGGCGATCCTCAACGCGCACGCCAGCGTTGCCATTGAGTTGGCGCGGATTTTGGCGGTCCGTTTAGTCAATAGCGGCGTGCGCGCCAGCAGCAAGACGGCGTCTCTGATCATGCTGATTGGCGTGCAGCAGGGCGTCGGCGCTAGCAGCCTGGGCATGGCTTTGGCGCTCACGCTCGCCGCTAAGGTAGGTGAGCGCGTTGCTTACACAGAAATGCCTAATGCGCAACGTCTGGCTGAGCTTTTCGCGCTCGACGTCGAGCTGGATACTTTTGCGCACGATGGCGGCTACGATGTGATCGCCCAGCTTGGCGCTTCTATGTTGCCGCAGCCTGTGCGCGCCACGCTTCTGCTCGATCAGCTCTTCGCGCGCTACAACCACGTTGTCGTCTGTGTGCCGTGTCATGCCGAAGAGACTATCGGCTATCTGGCAGGCTACGCCGACCAGATCGTCTTGGTCGGCGCGCCAACGCCCGAGTCGCTAGCGCAGCTGGCTGCGCTCAACAGCAGCATACGCCGTCAGGTGAATGTGGAAAAAGTCGGCATTTTCAGGGTCCTGAAGCACACCTCGCCCGATCAGGCCGCGTACACTGAGAGCCTGCGCGCCGATTTCACCCTGCCCTACTACGCTGACTTTGCGCCCTACGCAGCGCTCTCGCCTGAGGAATTGCCTGAAGCCATCAGGCACTTCACCACCACGCTCGTCAATCGGCTCGGGCGCACCAACGCGATCAGCCTGTATATTCCAACGACTATCGATGTGAACACGGCGCTCGACACACAGCCGTATGTCGAGCGCACGCTCGCCTTCTTAGGCCAGCTTTTCGGCGGCGCTACCACCACAACCATGCAGGCGCGCGGCGTTTGGAATAGCGCCGAGGTCGGCTTGGTCAGCGAGAATATCCACATTGTGCGCAGTTATGCCACGCAGGCCGATCTGGATGCGCACCTGCAGAAAATCCTCGATTACGTCGAGCAGCTGAAGCGCGAATTACGCCAAGAAGCGATGGCTGTTGAGATCAACCAAAAGCTCATGCTTATTTAGAATGCACAGCGATAGGAAGTCGGTGAGCATGTCTGAGACAGACGCAATTGTTTTTTTGATGGGAACGGCAGGCAATTCGCAGTGGCGCGAGCCGATCAAAGCAGCGTGCGCTGCCGAAGGCATCAGCGCTTTCGATCCGGTAGTGCCGAACTGGGATGAAGCGGCCAGCCGCCGTGAAGCCGAGGCCTTGCAGCGCGCCCAAGTCGTGCTGATGGCGATCACTGCTGAGACAGCCAGCCTTGGCGCGCTGGCCGAGAGCGGCTGGACAGCGCTGAGCGCGCTCAAGCGGCATCAGGCGCTTGGCCTGTACGTCGATCCAAATTACGTCGCCTCTGCCGAGCCGCAAGCTGAAGCGCAGCAGGCCAATATGCGCGCTACAGCCCTACTTGAGGATGCCAGCCAGCGCGCGCGTAAGCTGGTCATTCAGCACGCGGCGCGCCTTGTAGCGCAGTTCCCTGAGCTGAACATTTACCTGGCCAAAGACTTAGCCGATCTGCAAGCATGGGCAGTTCGGACGGCAAAAGCGCGCCTATCGCCTTCGATTCGGCAGGTTGCGCAGCCGCAACAAGCTGCGCTTGCCGCTTATCGCGAGCGCCATCAGGCGCCGCCGTTGTGCCTTGCCTATGCGCCAGGCCGAGTCAATCTCATCGGCGAGCATACCGACTACAATGACGGCTTCGTGCTGCCTGCAGCCATCGACAAGGCAATTTACATCGCAGCAAACCTGCGCGAAGACGATCTCATCGTGCTGCACTCGCTCGATTTCGACAGCGAAGTCACTTTTCCGTTAGCGCGCCTACACGATGATTCCCTGCCCGCCTGGACTCGCTATATCCGCGGCGCTATTGCGCTGAGCAGCAGCATCGCCTTGCTTCACGGGCAAAATCCGAATCGCTTGCGCGGCATGAATCTGACCATTGCAGGCGACGTGCCGCTCGGCGCAGGCTTCAGCTCCTCAGCAGCCATTGAAGTCGCTATGTTTGAGGCGCTCAGCGCGCTGCTAGGCCTTTCGCTCACGCAAACTCAGAAGGCTTTGCTTGGCCAGCAAGTGGAGCATCACTTCATTGGCATTCGCAGCGGCATTATGGATCAGCTGATCGCAGCCATTGGCAAAGCCGATCACGCGCTGCTGATCGATTGCCGCAGCCTTGAAGCAACGCCTGTGCCGCTGCCCAAAGGCGTGACTATCGTGACCTTCGACACGGGCGTGCGGCGCGAATTGGTCAACAGCGAGTACGGCCTGCGGCGTGAACAGTGCGAGCAAGCGGCCCGCCTGATGGGCGTGCCGAGTCTGCGCGATGCCACGCCTGAACTGCTCGCAGCCAAGCGCGCCGAGATGCCTGAGATCGTCGCACGGCGTGCGCAGCATGTGCTGGACGAGAACGCGCGCACGCTCGCCGCTGTTGAGGCATTGCGCCAAGGCGATCTGACCAAAGTCGGCGCGCTCCTGAACGCCAGTCATGCCAGCCTCAGCCAGCTTTACGAGGTGAGCATCCCTGAGCTCGACCTGATGGCAGAGCTGGCGCGACAGCAAGCGGGCGTCTATGGCGCACGCATGATGGGCGGCGGCTTTGGCGGCGCCGTGATCGCGCTAGTGGCTGACGAGGCCGTGCCGCAAGTGATCGAGCGCGTCAGTGCAGCCTATACAGCCCAGACAGGCCGCCCTTGCACGCCTTACACGGCCAAAGCAGGCATGGGCAGCGGCGTGATCTATCTCGGCGGCGCTGGTTGAGCAGGCCTGAGGCGCCTGTGCTACAATCCGCCATGTCCAAAAGCGTTCATGGAGACAAGACCATGCATTCTTCCACGCAGAAGTGGCGTGAAGTGCTGCTAACATTGCTGCGCGGCTTCGCTTTCGGCGCGCTGCTAGGCGCGGTCTTTGTGGCGGGCTTTCTGTTCCGCAGCGCTATGCCTTCGCAAGCGCAGGGCAATCGGCAGTATCCGCTGCTGGAACAGGCGCACGGCTTGCTGGTTGACCATTACTTGCGCCCGCTGCCTGATGCCACGCAGCTTGAATACGGCGCCATTCGCGGCATGTTGGCCACGCTCAACGACCGCCTGACGTACTTCATTGAGCCGCCTGTGGC
>RFIM01000214.1 GCA_003695215.1 Chloroflexota bacterium | reverse complement strand
TTGATCATAAATGCGAAGGCGAAGCGCATGCCCTGCACTTCGCCTTCGCTCAGGACACTAAACTGCAATGTATGCTCTCAGCCAACGATGGGCAGGTCGGCCAAGCGCAGGCCGTCATTAAACGTGAAGAAGCGCGCCGCAGCCCAGCCGGAGATGCCGTTGTGGTTGACCAAAATCCAGCGGCTATCGGCGCTGCGCCCGTAGACAGCCACAGTGGCGCGCCAGGGCACACGCCCGATCCGCTGCGCGCTCGTGCTAGGCCCATTGCGCAAATTGACCGTGTAGCGCGCTGTGACCGAGCCAAGCGGAACGCCCGGTACCACAACGCTTGTGACTTGCTGGCTGCGATCAATGCGCGACGGCTGGTAGAGCAAGCTTTCCAAGGGCATGTCCATATCGACAGCGCGCACCCAGACCAGATTCTCGCCACCGACGTACAGCGCGATCCACTGCCCGTCAATGGTACGATAGATGCCCGTGAACTCGCGCCCAGCAGGCAGCCAGATGCCGATTGGCGCGCCATTGGGCATCCCATACAGCGCTGTCTCAGCGCGTGTGAAGCCTTTCACACCTTGCGGCAGCAAACTGGCGAAATACTGAGCGCGGCTGATCGGCGCAAGGCAAGCCGATTGCACGCGTTCCTCTGCCAACACGCCCACAGGGCGCTGCATGAAGTCCGTATCCACAATGCGGAAGACGATCGGATTCTGCACGGGCATCGCGTGCGCGTACGGCAAATTGACCACACTCGCGGTCTGCACTGCGTTCACCATGCGAACTGAGTCTTCGCTATACAGCAACGTGCCACGCCCATCTAGCACCTCGTAGCGCACGCGGTCGAAGCCATTGGCATCGTCAGTGTAGCCTTGCATGGTGAACTGCACCGAGAAATGGCTGCAAGTGGCATGGAAACGCTCGATCAGTGGCACAGATACGGCGAAGCTCGGCGCGCTTGGCAAAGCTGCCATTGCCAAAGCCATCACCATCAACAACAAACCTGCTCGCTTCATAGAGAAGCCCTCCGAATCGCATCATGTGATTCTCACGACGCTTTATCGCACCAAGTGCCTTGAAGTGACGCATTATTAATCGGACGTTCATCAAAGCTGTATATCTCGACTGCGAGGCATCTTCTTTCTGCCCATGCGTGGAGCGCCTTTGCATTGGCTGCGCTGATCAACACAATGCAGCCGTAACCCATTGGATGCCCAGCGCCGCGCAGCAGCCGACAAGACACTGATGCGAGATTCAGTGTAGCATGAATCATCCGCGGCTTGCATGACGCTCAGCATACGCTGGATAAGCGCGACGCGCACGCTCTGTTCAGCATGCGCGCCACAGACGCTATCAGCGCCCTGCCTTAGTTTTTGCTGGGCAAGCCGCACAAGCCTGTGCCGCAGCCGCAGCTCGGCGCCGAATCGGTGTAGCTCGGCGCGCTGCTGGCGCTGATCTCGCCGATCTGCACCATCACCCGCGAGAGCTTGCGCTTCACTTCTTTGGCGCCACACTCAGGGCAGATCGCTTCATCGGCCTTCTCAGCGCTCACGCGCTTCTCGAATTGCGTCTGGCAACTCTGGCAGACATATTCATAAATCGGCATTGTTCGGTCTCCTCACCCTGATCTTCAAGGATTGTAGCCATATTCAGGCGCGGCATGACAGCCTGATCAGCTAATCAGGTGCGTTCGGCGTCGCTAATAGCCTATCGCGCTGCGCACAACTGCGTTGGCTTCATCAATAGCAGGCTTCAAGAAGTTGTAGTCAAAATTCTCGCCGCTGCGCTGCAAATAGCGCGCAAACCATCTCAACACGCTGGGAATGCCGCCCTCGAAGTTCTCCAAGCCATGATTGCCGCCTGGAATGATGGTCAGCTCAACTGTGCGCCCGACAGCGCGCATTCGCTTGAAGAGCGCGCGCGATTGCTCGACCGAGACTTCCGTATCGGCATCGCCGTGAACGAGCAGCAGCGGCGTGACGATCTCAGCTGCCCAGTAGGTTGCGCTGCGCTCACGGAAGGCAGCAGGATTCGTGCGCGTGTTGGCACCGACCAGCTCCAAGTAAGCGCCGCCTTCCAAATCAGGGCGCTCTCGAGCCCACATGAACAAATCTGCCAGACCGCTGGTGGTCGCTGCCACAGCGATAGTGCCGCCTAGCCGTCTCAAAGCGATGTAAGTCATCAGCGCGCCGCGCGAGCTGCCGAACATCGCGATGCGACTCATATCCACGTTTGGGCGGCTCTGCAAGAGCGGAATCAGGTTCAGCACGTCGTTCACATCAGCGCCGCCTAAGTTATCGAAGCCTTCGCTGCCGCCGCCGCCGCGATATTGCGAAGCGACCACCACAAAGCCGGCTTCCGCGAACGGAATGAACTCATAGCCGCGCAATGCGCCAACATCGCGATTGCCGCCGCGATTGTAAATCAGCGCAGGGAAAGTACCTTCACGGCGCGGCTCGGTCAGGAAGCCGTTGATGCGCAGGCCATCACTGAAGTACGTGATGCGGTAGTAGTTGGTCGCATTGGTTTGCGCGTAGAGCGTCATGCTGAGGATATCGCCGTTTTTTGGCTGCGAAGGCAGCTCGGCTGCGCTCTCAGGGATCGGATCGTTGGCCTGATGCACAGGCAGCGCCTGCCAATTGCCTTGAACACGTAGATAGCGTATGGCCAGCCAGCCAGCCGTGCCGCTATAGCGCACGCGCAACCACGCCGAGTCGGCGCTGCGCGCGAAGGCAGCCAGAGTGGTGTTCGCGGCGATCAAGGTGATCTCAGAATACTTAGTGCTCGGTCCGCTGCGCAGGCGCATCAGCGTTGTAGTAGTCACCAGGACTGATTCTTGTGCTGCAGCCCTGCCGAGCGCACTGATCATCAGCAAGGTTGCCATCAAAAAGCCGAAAACGAGCCGCTTTACCAACATTAGCGCACCTTCTCTGTGGAGATAAAGAAAGCGCGATCAGTGTAACACTGACCGCGCCATTCGAACACAGGGCGGAAGTGAGCTTACTCGACTTTCTGGCCCGTCAGCGGATCGAGCTTGCCGCTCAGCAGCATCTTAGCGATCTCTTCCAGCTCTTTCTTCACCTCATCGGGCACCACATCTTCGAAGTCATGGAAGGGCGCCAAACCGACATCGCCGACGAAATTGCCTGATGACGGCTCGCCTTTTGACCAGGCTACGATCAGATCGCGTACGCCCTTAGTGATCAGCTTCATAGCGCTGCTGATCAAGCACGGACGCGCCGCTTCCACAGTTTCCCACTGATCGGTATCCACGCCGATGCAATAGACAGGCTTCTCAGGCGTGGTCAGCTTGGCGACTTCCTCAAGCGCGCCATTGCCCGTCTTGCCGCCAGCGCCGAAGATCACGTCAGCGCCCTGATCGAAGGCCTGCTTTGCCGTCTGTGCGCCCCACTCAGGGTCGGTGAAAGCTTTGTCCAAGCCGCCCGGATGGTAGGTCGAGATCAAGCGAATATCAGGATTGGCGTAGCGCGCACCTGCTTCGTAGCCTTCCTTGAAGGCGACTACAGGCGGCACCTGATCCGTGCCCAGAACCGCTGCCACAACGCCGCTCTTGCTCATGCGCGCTGCCAGCACGCCCGCCAAGAAGCCTGCCTTGGCCTCTGGGAAGATCAAGCCGACCACGTTCTTGACCTCAGTCGGCTGGAACTGGTCAACGCCGATGAAATATATCTCAGGATACTGCTCAGCCGCCTTGATGGTTGCATCGCCGAGCGCAAAACCGACCGTGATGATCACCTGACAGCCTGCCTCTGCCAGCGTCTGGATATTGTTAGCATAGTCGGTCGCATTTTGCGTCTCGATGTACTCAGTCTCGCCATCGAGTTCCTCAGCAGCCGCAAGCAAGCCTTCATAGGCGCTCTGATTGAAGCTGCGGTCGTCAATCTCGCCCACATCCGTGACCAAGCAGAGCTTCGGGCCTGCGGCACGCACAGCAGGCGCCTCAGCGCCGAATGGCAGAGCCATCAAGGCGAGCGCGAAAACAAGGGCAATTCCTACAAAGTGTTTCATCGTCCTCTATCTCCATAAAAGGCTTTTGCAACCTATGGCTGCACTTTGCAGCTTCAATTGTAATCGTAATTCGCCCTTTTTCAAAGGTTGAGCGGGAATTTGTTCAGAGTGCTAACGCACCGTGAGCTGCAAGATATATTCGCCTTCAGTGATGCCTGCTTCCGCGTTAAAGCGCGAGACGATCAAGATGTACTCGCCGTCACGCGGCAGGCGGTAGCCCACGATGCGCGCCGATTGACCGCGCACGCCCTCAGTCTGCTCAGTTAGCGGCGCCAAATCGGCTGAGAAGAGCGCAAGCGTTGGATCCAAGTTACCGCGCGTGCGCGTCACTTGGACGTCTATAAGCGCGCCGGCCTGCCCTTGAATCAGGTAGTAGCGGCGCACTGCCTCGCCGCTGATGCGCCCGACCACGCGCGCGCCTGGATCGAGTAGGATAGCGCGCTCAAGGCTCAAGCCGAGCTGATCGGGCGGCACGCGGCTGAGCAGCAAGCTGTAAGCGCCACGTGTGTTGCCGCTCTCGCCGCCGAAGCGCGTCGCCACTAGCAGATAGCTGGCTGTGAACGGCACACGCCATTCCACAATTGCCGCATCCAGCGTGCCGCGCCGATCAGGCGTCTCATCGTTGATGAGCAGCACTTTGCCTTCCGCATCAGCCAAAATCAAGACCGCATCCAGATCGCCGCTGATGCGCGTCATGCGGATAGTGATCAGATCGCCGCGCAAAGCGGCAAAGGTGTAGACGTGCTGTGGCTGTGCGTCGTTCAGCTCACGAACAGCGCTCTGATCGTAGCGCAGCGGAAAGGTTTCGGCTTCTAGTGCAGGATCGGCAGCAACGCCAATGCGCTCTAAGCGCAAGCTGTAGCGTCCGGTAGTCGTGCCTTGAGCTTGACCAAAGCGCGTTGCCACAAGGAAGTACGTCTCAGTGCGCGGCAAGACCACAGCGTTCAGTGCGGCATTCAGCGCATCTGCGCCGTCATCATCACGCCCGATCAAGGTGTTGGCGCTATCCAATAGCAGCAAGGCAGGATCCAGGTTACCGTCCAGGCGGCGCATGACGGCATCGATGATCTCGCCTTGTTGGCCTTGAAAGGCATAGACTGTGCGAAAGGACTCGTTGGTGACGCGCCCTTCGACGGTCTGCCCATAAGTGATGACATTGCCTTGCGCTGCGCTCGGTTGAGGCAGGGCAAGGCAAGCCAATAACGCGAGGATCAGGCAAAAGGCACAATGTGAGGCTACAACGCGCTGCACTGCCTTCATGTTCTAGAAGAACGTCGAGATTTCCGTGTAGATATCGCGGATGTTCTCCACTTTTCCTTCGTAAAAGGCGCCGCGTCCGCGATCGGCGATGATGCGCAAGGGACGCAGACCGCTCTCATCCAGATCGTAGCCGATAGTGAAGATCGAGATATCCACAGCGTTCTCAGCCGATGCACCGAAGCGATCCATCAGTGTTGTGGCGTCTCGGAAGCGTTCGCTATTGGTATCTTCGCCATCAGTCATCACCACTAGCGCGTTGATTGTATCACGGCTCAGCTTTTCTTGCTGGCGCTCGATGGCGAAGGCGATTGAGTC
>RFIM01000213.1 GCA_003695215.1 Chloroflexota bacterium | reverse complement strand
GGATGCGCCAAGTGATGCCGCTTGGCGCGCTGAGTTCTTCAAGCGCGTCGGCGGCGGCGCCTTGCTGGCCACTAGCCAATATCCGCTGCTGCGCGAGCGCGCTATGGCGGCGCTAATCACGACGCAGGATAGCGCCACAGCGGCGTTGCTGTTCCAGCACGCGCTCGAACATCCGAATCCGCTAGTGCGACGCTTAGGCTGCATCGGGCTGGGCGCACTGGGCGAGAGCGAGTATCTGCAGTACCTGAAGCCGATGCTGAACGATTCGAGTCGGCTGGTTCGCTTGGCATGCGGCTTCGCGCTTGGCGCCATTGGCACGTCGGCAGCGTTGGATGCTATGATGGAAGGGTTGCTACAGCGCGACCGCGATCTGCAGCGTGCCATTGCTGAGGCACTGGCCGCTTTGCCGGGCGAAGGGCATGCGTTGCTGCGCGAGGCTATCGAGAGCGACGATCTGGAGCTGCGGCGTGCGGCGGTCTTTGGTTTGGCGCGCATTCGGGCAGCATGGGCAGTCACACAGATTTACCGCACGCAACTGGAAGATTCCGAGCCGTATGTGCGCATTGCCGCTGAGCAAGCCTTCAATTTGGCTGAAAATCCTGATCGTGGCGGCATCAAGCGCTTGCCTGCAGTCGATCAGATCGATTGGCTGATCGAGTGGATGAGCGAGCGCGGCGAGTCGATTCCGAGCGGCGAGAACGCGCCTATTGCGCTGCTGCGCTCGTTGCAGGAAGGCAACCCAGAAGTGCGCTCAGCAGCGGCGCGCACGCTGGCTGAGATCGGCTATGTGAACGGCTTGAAAGCGCTCTACAAAGCGCTCGGCGATCAAGATGAGCTAGTGCGCGCTGAAGCTTATGCAGCGCTCGGCGCTCTGCAGCAGCGCGTTGGCAAGGCGCTGCCAGCTGTCATGTGAGGTCAGCTCTGGCTATAGTCGGACTCAGTCAGGCGGTGCAGTTGCTGCAACGCGGCGCGCACGTCAGCGGGCTGAACAGCGATCAAGCGTCGCTCATTGGCGCTGAAGGCCGAAGCAAGCAGGCGAATTTTCTTATCCAGGAACAGATGCAAGTCGACGTTAGCGCCTATGGCGGCGATCACTTTGACGGGCTGTATTTCCCAGTCGGTCAGGAGCGCTTGCAGTTGACGAGAGGCTTCGGCAACGGCTTGCGGCCCTTCGCTGGTCGGCACGACGAAGACGAGTGCAGCACGCCGATAGCTCTGAGCGACGATCACAGGGTCAGCCATCAGGCTAGAGACGTTTTTGCGCACTTGTGCCAAAAAGGTCACTAGGTCGAGCGGCTGATTGCGCCGCGCTAGGTAGAGTCCGTCCACAGCCGTGACAGCCTTGACGCGTTTGCCATCTATGGGCGAGTCGGCGCGGACGAGCGTGCCGTCGTGGTCGAGGTTGTTCGGATTGCGCACGCGCAGCGGAATCTTAGGTTGGATCAGCGGCTCAATGGCGCCTGGATGCAGCAGCCGCGCGCCAAAGAAGGCCAACTCGCCGATCTCTTCGTAGGTCAGTGTAGGGATGACGCGCGCATTCGGCACAAGGGCAGGGTCGGCGCTCATGATGCCATCAACGCTCGTCCACATCCAGACTTCATCGGCGCCGAGCGCGGCAGCCAGCAACGTGGCCGTTAGGTCGCTGCCGCCGCGTCCGAGCGTGGTTGTTTCGCCGTTTTGGGTTGCGCCGATGAAACCTGCCAGGATCGGGATGATGCCTTTATCCAAGAGCGGTAGCAGGATATGCTCGGCGCGCTCATCGACCAGGTCGCGCAGCGGATGCGCATTCTGATGCACATCATCAGTGATGATTATGGATTCGGCGTGCACAAGCGCGGCGGGCAAGCCTTCTTGCTGTGCCAGAGTCGCTACGATGCTGGCCATCAGGCGTTCGCCAATGGCCATAGCCGCATCGCGCTGATGGGCTGAGAGTGCGCCGCTGTGCAGCACTTTCTCGCAGAGCGCCAACAAGTTGAAGAGCTGCTGATCGAGCAGTTGGAGCAAGTGGGTGCGCGCGCTGCCTGCTGGAAACAAGCTCTCGATCAAGGCGATATGATCGGCGCGCAAGCCTGCCAGCAAGCGCCGATGAGCGCCGACTTCGCGCTGCTGCGCCAGCTCGACAATGCGCCGCAGCGTATCGGTCGCGCCGCTCATGGCAGAGACGACCACAACCAAACGCCGCCAAGCCAGCGACTCGGCGTGTATGATTTGGATGACGCGGCGTAGCTGCTGCGCATTTGCCGTCAGCGAGCCGCCGAATTTCATGACCAACAGTGCCATAGCAAGCTCTGGCTAGCGCGCGGCAAGGGCAAAGCGCGGATCGCGCTCCAGAGTCAGCGCCAAGCCTTCAGCCAAGCTGACCTTCGGCTTGAAGTTGAGCAGCTCAGCAGCAAGGCGCACATCGGCGCACATGCGCGAGACGCCGCGATCCTGGTTGCGAATATACAGCGGCGTCAGCGGCTTGCCGATTGCAGCGCCGATCGCGGCGATCAGGTCGTTGACGCTGGTCTCGACGCCGCTGCCGACGTTGATCACGCGTTGATTGACGTGTGGCGCAGTGGCAGCGGCCACGAGCGCGTCAATCACGTCATCGATGTAGATGAAATCGCGCGTTTGCGCGCCATCGCCATTGACAACGATAGAGCTGCCGCGCAAGGCGTGCCGTAAGAAAGACGGGATGACAGGCGGATGCGCTGTTGGCAACTGCTGGTTAGGGCCGTAAGCGTTGAAGATTCTCAAACTGACCGTCTCAATATTCCAGCGCATGCCCATGACGCGCAAGTAACCTTCCGCAGCCAATTTGCTGACGGCATATGGCGAGCGCGGATCGGGCAGCATGCCTTCGTGCAGCGGCTGTTGTGCCTGCTCGCCATAGACGGCGCCGGATGAACTCAGCACCACGCGCCGCACGCCTGCATCGCGCATCGCCTCTAACACAGCGACCGTGCCGCCGACGTTGACGGTGTTGTAATCGCGCGGATAGAGCATGCTCTCAGAGACCGAGACGCGCGCTGCCAGATGATAGACGCATTCCACGCCCTGCAGAAGCGTCCAGAGCCTAGGGATGTCGTTGACATCGCCGCGTGTGAAAGAGACCTCAGGATGTAGGCGCGTTGGATCGCCCGCGCTCAGGTCGTCCAGCACGCGCACTTCGTGCCCTGCTTGCACCAGCCGATTAGCTAACGCCGTCCCGATGAATCCTGCACCGCCCGTGACTAAAAATCGCATAAGCACGCCTTATTTTCGCTTTGCATAGGTGCCCTAGGTACGCACGGCTTTGTGTATCAGACAAACCATTATAACGCCCTTGCTGGCAGATCAGCCACTTTGTGTTATACTGCGAGTATGAGCCGATTGCGCTTTTGGTGGCGTTACTTCCGCCACAAGACGCCCTGGGATACCAACATCACGCCGCCTGAGATCGTAGCTCTGGCGGAACGCTTGCCCGTCGGCAGCGCGATCGATCTGGGCTGCGGCACAGGCACGAACGTGATCTATCTGGCGCAACGCGGCTGGCGCGCCGTCGGCGTGGATTTCGCGCCTAACGCCATAGGCATAGCGCGCCGTAAAGCGCGCCGCGCAGGCGTGGATGCCTTTGCCAAGTTCTATGTCAGCGACGTTACCAAGCTGGAATGGCTGGAGAGCTCAGTCTACGCGCCTTTCACCTTCGCCATGGATATCGGCTGCCTGCACGCGCTCTCACCTGAAGCGCAGCGCGCCTATGCGGCCCAGCTGGCACGCCTGACGGCCTCAGGCGCTACATACGCGCTCTACGCACATCAGCGCCGCAACCAAACGCAGTTTGACTTCACCGCTGAGCACGTTGAGAGGCTCTTCAAGCCGCACTTCACTTTGCTCCAAGCGACATACAGCACGGATACCAGCAGCGGCTATGCCTCAGGTTGGTACGAATTGCGCCGAGTGTGAGCTTCAGGGCACGAGCACTTCGTAGAGCTGCATCAACTCTTGCTCTAGGGTGCGCGCTTGATCCAAGACGCCGTTGATGCGCGTCAATGCGCCAACAGGATCGGCCACGCGCCCTTGCCGATAGGCGCTGAAGTAATCGGCAGCAAGCCTGATCGCCTCGTTCAGCGCCTCAGCGTGTGCCTGAGCGCACTGTGGCGCGCGCGCTATCACAAGCGCGGCCTCAATGCTGCCCAGCTGATCCAAAACTTCTGTGGCCCGATCAGGTTGAATGGCGATATTGCCGTTGATCGTCTCTGCCAGCTCTTGAGTCAAGTTGCTGCTGCGCTGTAGCCAATTCTCCAGCGCAGGGCGCGAGCAATCTTCGCTCATCAGCTGCGGATCGACCGTCGGGATGCTTGTGGCAAACGGCGCGCTGGTGCGCTCGGCGCAGCCTACGAGCAAGCTGCTGAGCAGGAAAAATGCCATGAGACGCCATAAACTTGCCATAATGACTCCGTACCTAAGCTGACTCAGCTGCTGATTATAGCCTAGCGCGCTCGACGATCAGCAGGCGCTAATCTTATGGGCAATCTGAATCGGCGTTAGGCGTGTATACTTAGCGCAAGCGTAGCGTGATAGGGATGCAACCTGATGGCGGAACGTCTATTTGATGAGAAAACTTTGCGCCAGCTCGATCAGCTCAGCCTGATCGCCACACGCGTGCGCGTCGGCGTGATGAAGGGCGAGCGGCGTTCAGTGCGGCGCGGCACCAGCCTTGAATTCGCCGATTATCGCAATTACGCGCGCGGCGATGATCTGCGCCGCGTGGATTGGAATGTCTTTGCGCGTTTGGAGCGCCCGTTCATCAAGCTCTTTGAGGAAGAGGAAGATTTAGCCGTGCATGTGCTGCTGGATGCCTCTGCCAGCATGGACTTTCCGCGCGAAGGCGAGGGCGAGCCGCGCCACCACAAGTTCCGCTTTGGTCAGCGCGTGGCGGCGGCGCTCGCCTACATCGGCTTGGCGAGCGGCGATAACGTGGCGGTCACAGCCTTGTATGGCGCAGCGCTGAACGTGACTTGGGGCCCGCATCGTGGGCGCGGGCGCTCTCTGGCACTTTTGGAGTACATTGAGGCGCTGAGGCCTGTGGGCCACTTGGATTTGGCGGGCGCCCTGCGCGATTACGCCATGCGCAATCGGCGCGCAGGCTTGTGCTTGTTCATCAGCGATCTGCTGGCGCCGAGCGGCTGGCAAGATGGCATCGCCGCGCTGCAAGGCGTCGGGCATGAGATAGCGATCATCCATTTGCTCTCGCCCGAGGAAATCGATCCGCCTCTGGCAGGCGACCTGCAGTTGGTGGACGTTGAGAGTGGCGCGACCGCCGACGTGACCATTGACGCCGCTATGCGCGAGCTTTACCTGCGGCGCCTGCTGGCTTGGCGCGACGAGATCATGACCTACTGCCGCAAGCGCGGCATTCACTACGCCGCTGCTGAGACCAGCACTAACTGGGAAGCGCTGATCATGACCGAGCTACGCCGCTTGGGAGTGATTCGATGAGTCAGGCGCTCCAGCGGCGCGCCGTGTTCGCTTACGCCCTCATCCTGCTAGCCGCTTTCGCGCTGCGTTTGTGGAATCTGGGCGCACAGAGCCTGTGGCACGATGAAGGCTGGTCGCTTTACCCTGCCTACACTTTGCTCGGCCCTATGGGCATTCGTGGCATGGACGTGAACGCGCCGCCGCTCTTCAACATCAGCATCGGCTTGTGGTTGCGCCTGGCAGGCGATGCGATCTGGACAGTGCGCTTCTGGTCGTTGCTGACGGGCATGATCGGCGTGGCGCTGGGCATGGGCTTGGCAAGGCGTTGGTTCGGCGTGCAGGCGGGCATTTTGGCGGGCATTTTTCTCGCCTTCTCGCCAATTTTATGGGTCTTCGCACAGGAGATACGCGCCTACATTCCGATGCCGATCTACACAGTGCTGCTGCTCAGCTTGGCAGCACAATTCTTAGCGCCGCGCCAGGCGCAAGTGTCGCGCTCGGCTTGGCTGTGGCTCTTCGGCGTGACTTTAGCGGCGCTGTGGTCGCACAATTTGAGCGTGCCGTTGGTAGCCTGGCTGAACCTGAGCGTGGTACTCGGCTTGCTGCTGCGCCGCGCTTGGCGACGCTTGCGCGGCTGGTTTCTGCTGCAAAGCGCGCTGTTCGTCTTGTACCTGCCTTGGCTGCTGACACAACGGCCAACTGGCACGCCGCTAAACACGCCGCCTGCGCTCAACTTTGAGCTGCTCTGGCAGATTTGGCAATCCTACTTCACAGGCATCAAGGCGCTAGTCGGCGCGGACGCCCTGCTCATGGCTTTGTGCGCGCTCTTCGGCGCTGTGGCTGTGCTGAGCATTGCCCGTGCTTTGTGGCGCGCGCGATCTGCACGTCTGTGGACGCTGCTCTCAGCCGTGCTTTTACTGCCCGTCTTTCAACTGCTGATCATCCTGGCAGCCCACATAGACTTCCATCCGCGCTATTTCTTGCTCAGCGCGCCGCCAACTCTGATCCTGATCGCTGCAGGCTTGGCGCTGCCCAGCCGAAACGCGCTTGTGCTGAGTCTGCGCTTCGCTGCGCCGCTGATCGCCACTGCAATTATGGCGCGCATGGCCTGGCTGACCTACAGCGCGCCGATCTATCAGCATGATGACTTTCTGGGCATGGCGCGCTACTATGCCACGCACTCCGAGCGCGATGCTATCGTCATTCCCTACGGCTGGGAACCGAGCCTGGACTACTATCAGGAGAAGCTCGACATCCGTGCGCCATTTGTGGAAGTGCCGATCCATAGCGATGCAGAGCGTATACGGACTCAGCTGGCCGAGGCGCTTGAAGGCAAGGCGAACGCGGAGCTTTTCACCTGGTATCAACTGCCGGCCGATATGCGCGGCGCTTTCCCATGCCTGCTGAGCGCCGTCGGCGTGTGGGAAAGTCAGCTGACCTTGAGCGGCGTGCGCACTGATCGCTACCGCTTGACAGGTGACGTGCGCGCGCTCGCCGCGCCAAAACTGCCGCCAACAAGGCTGAGCTTCGCCTTGCCCGACAACGCAGACTTAGATGCTCGACCATATGCTTTCCTTCATAGCCAAGGCGCTGAGTCGGCTTGCCTGCTGCTCGATCTCTCAGCAGAAAGTGCGCCATTGCAGTATGACTGGCGCCTTGCAGTGCGCTTGCTGCGCGCTGATGGCTCACTCTACGCCGCGCGCGATGCTGATCTGCGCGACGATCGGCAGCAGACAGCTACAGCGCAGCGCGATAGCTACAGCTTCCACGCGACTGCGTTTCTCGCCTTGCCTATCCCGCCCGATTCCGAGCCGCTGCTGCTGAGCGCCTGGCTCTACACGCCCGAGAAGCGCTCAGCGGCGCACTTGCTTGGCACCTTGGTCAAGGAAGATGGCAAGGTGCGCTTCACGCCTGAGCCTAAAGCAGCGCCAATGCGCGAAAAACCGCCTCTGCCACTCGCTCTGCAGAGGCAGCCGTTCCGCGCCCGTAGCCGAAGAGATGCCTGGCAGCCGATCGCGCAGCTTGTGGCCGCTGAGCTGCCTGAGCAGCTCTCAGCTGAGCGCAATGCGCCGATCAAGCTCTTGTGGCAAGCCGTAGAGCGCTCTCACCAGAGCTATATGGTCTTCGTGCACCTGATCGCAGCTGACGGACGGCTGATCGCGCAGAGCGACTCCGAGCCTGTTCAAGGCGCGCGCCCGACCAGCAGTTGGCGTGAAGGCGAGTACATCCTCGACCAGCACCAGCTGCACTGGCATGATCGCGCTTATCGCGGCGCAGCGAGCGTGCGCATCGGCTTGTATGATCTGCGAACAGGCGCGCGCCTGACTCTGCCAAACGGCGACGACTCAGTCATGTTGCCGCAGACAGTGATCGTCGAGTAGTGATGGAAAGTTACCGACCATGTCTTTTCTTGCGCCCTTCGCTTTAGCGCTCGGTCTTCTGGCTGTGCCGATCATTTTGTTGTACATGCTGCGGTTGCGCCGCCGCGAGGTGCAGGTCAGCAGCACGCTATTGTGGCGGCAGTTGCTGCAGGATCGCGAGGCAAACGCACCTTGGCAACGTCTGCGCCGTAACTTGCTACTCTTTCTGCAGCTGTTGATCCTAGCCGCGTTGATCTTGGCGTTGGCGCGCCCATATGTTGAGGTGCCGACTCTGACCAGCGGGCGAATTGCGCTGCTGCTGGATGCTTCTGCCAGCATGAATGCAACTGACGTGCAGCCGAGCCGCTTCGAGGCGGCGCGGCGCTTCGCCCTTGAGCTGATCGAGACGCTAGGCGCCGACGATGAAGTTGCCGTCGTCCGCGTGGCTGAGAGCGCCGAAGTCCTCGTCAATTACACTAGCGACCGCGCCCAGCTGCGCAACGCCTTGGAGCGCGCCCAGCCCAGCAAAGGCATCCCTGATTGGAACGCCGCCCTGACGCTCGCTGCAGCAGGCGCGCAAGGCGCCGAAAAATTCACAATCTTGCTCCTGAGCGATGGCGGCTTACCACAAAACCTCGACCTCAGGCTTTATGGCGAGGTGCGGCACGTGCCTTTCGGCGAATCAGGGCAAAATGTGGCGATCAGCGCGCTGGCCACCGCGACCGATCCCGTGCGCGGCGCGCAAATCTACGCCCGCGTGGAGAATTACGGCACGCAGCCTGCTGAGGTCATCTTCAGCCTGAGCTTGGACGGCGCTTTGCACAGCGCAGCGCCCTACCGCGTTGAAGCCAATAGCGCTGTAGATATCACCATCAGCGACCTGCCCGCTGAATTCAGGCGCGTGGAAGCGCAGCTGACTCGCCCGTCCAGCAGCACCTTGCCCGATTATCTCAGCCTCGATGACACTGCCTACGCTGTCTACACGCCGCTTCGGGCTGAGCGGGCGCTTCTGATGAGCAGCGGCAATCCGTTCTTGGAGCGTGGCTTTGCAGCGCTGAACGTTTGGCAGGTCTATCGCGGCGATCCTGCGCTCGGCCTGCCGACCGAACCTTTCGATCTGTATATTTTCGATGGCTGGTTGCCGCCAAGCCTGCCCGATGCCAACATCCTGATCGTCAACCCGCCGCCTGAGCCGCCGCCGAACGATCTATACGCCATTGGCGCGCTCAGCACACAGACACAGGTGCTGCGCGTGCGCCCTGACGATCCGCGCACGCGCTACCTGCGCTTCAACGACGTGAACGTGCGCGCCTTCCGCCAGGTGCGCGCTGAATGGGCAGACACCCTGGTCGAGGCTCTTGGCGGCGCGCTGATCCTGGCAGGCGAGTATCAAGGGCGGCGCATCGCCATCTTGCCATTCAACTTGTTCGACTCAGATTTGCCGCTCAAGATCGCCTACCCGATCCTGATCGCCAACCTGACAGCATGGTATCAGACGCCGCGCGCGCTCAGCCTTGAAGGCAGCGCCCAGATCGGCCAAACTGTGGTGATTCAGCCGCCGCCCGAAGCCGACACAGTCCGCGTCATCGCACCTGATGGCGCCGCTACCACCTTCCGACCTGAGCAGCCGCTGCTGATCTATGCTGAGACGACCCAAGCGGGCATCTATAGCGTGGATATGTACAGCGGCGCAGAGCTGATTCAGCAAGAATTCTTCGCTGTCAATCTGTTCAGTCCAAATGAGAGCGCTATCGCGCCGCGCGCCGTACAGCTTGGCAGTGTCGCTGAGGCAACTGACGCCGAGTCGCCTCAGGAGATTGGGCAGCGCGAGTTCTGGTCACTCTTCGCCTTGATCGGCTTGGCGATCCTCGCTATCGAGTGGTTCATCTACCATCGGCGGCTTGGCGTGCCGCGCTTGCGCAGCGCCGCGCTCAGCAAGTTCAGCCGCACAGGCCGCCGCTCATGAGGCACTATGAGCCGACGATTGACGCTGCACATCTTAACTGGCCTGGCGTGCCTTGCCAGCATTAGCCTGGCGGCCGCCTTCATCGCGCGCTATGGCGTCAACGTGCCGCATTGGGATGAATGGCAGGCTAGCGCACCTGTCGTGATCAAAACGGCTGAAGGCGCGCTCAGCCTGGCCGACTTGCTCAAGCCGCACGATCAGCCGCGCATCTTCTTCACGCACCTGACCACCGCTTTGGTCACAGCGCTAGCCGCATGGGACGTGCGCCTTGAAATGTGGGTCAGTTTTGCCCTAGCTTTGCTGAGCTTCGGCTTGATCTTGGCTATCCAACAGCGGATTCACGCGCCGAGCCTGCCATGGATCGCTGTGCCGTTCGCCTTGCTGATTTTCGCCGTGCGCCAACGCCAAAACTGGCTGATGGGCTTCCAGACGGCGTGGTTCTTCTGGATGTTCTTCGCGCTCTTGGCGCTTTGGCTCTTGGTGCGCCTGCCTGTGCGCAAGCGCAGCCTAGTGCCGATCCTCTTGTGCGCGCTCTGCGCCAGCTATGCCTATCTGAGCGGCTTGGCGCTCGCTTTGGCCATGTTGCCTGCACTATGGCTGCGCGGCTACCGCAAGCCGATTCACTACGGCATCTGGCTGGGCGCAGCGGCGCTTTACACAGGCTTGTACTTCACCAACTACGCTTTCGTCGATCAAGGCTTTCAGGCACAGGTGACGGCGCAGCTATGGCATTATCCGCTGTATGTGCTGCGCTATCTGGGCGCGCCATTCGTGCCTGACGAGCCTGACTTTCAAGGGCTGAGCTTGATTTTAGGCATCTCAGGCGTGGCGCTGATGGCGTTCGATCTCGCCTACTTGTGGTGCAAGATATCGCCAGTGGCGCGGGCAGTGCCTATCGCTTTGAGCCTGTTCTGCCTGGCCAATGGCGCGCTAGCTGCTATCGGCCGTGTGAAACCTGATCTGCTGGAATACTTCTGGGCGCGCCCGACGACCTCGCGCTATGTGACAGCTGCCAATCTGTTCTGGATCGCGCTGCTGATGCTGGGCGCAATGGCCTTCAGCCAAAAAAGCGCGCCTCGGCGCTTGGTCGCGGCAGCCAATGGCGCGTTCTTCAGCCTGGCCGCGCTCGGCTATCTGTTCGCCAACATGACCACGCCGACCTACATCGCCACGCCTGAAGATCGGCTGTGCGTGCTAAATTACCTGCGCGCGCCTCACGATAATTGCCTGTTTCGCGTCAACGCGGATCGCAGCGGCTATCTGGCCACGGCCCAGAAACTTGGCGCTCATCGCCTGAGCGCTTTCTACGATTGGTACGCCGATTTTGAGCCCGCGGCACAACCAAGCCAAGCGCACCTACAATTCTTGAGCGGCATCGCCGATCCGCCTGTTTTTCAGGAGCAAGCGCCTGACGAATACGTCTCGGATCGCGCCATAGTCTTGTATCAGCATCCGCCGAGCCTGGCTGAGCAGTATTTGCAGCTGCCTGAGGCCGAAAAGGTCTTCTTTGAGGCCGAAATCTACGTCGATCTGCGCAACGTGCGCGAGCATCCTGAGGTGCCGCAGACGGGCGCGCTCTTTCGGCTGGGCATTCGGCATGGGCGCGCTGTGCAGACGCTCTACGAAGGCGTCTTTGACGTGCGCACAGCGCGCGCGCCGATCCCGATCCGCGTCGATCTGAGCCAGTGGCGCGGCAGAAGCCTTGTGCTAGTCTACCAAACCGAAGTCTATGAAGGCATTCCCTTCTACGCCTGGGCGATGTGGCGCAAGCCGCGCCTTGTGGCGCAGCCTTAACGCCTCAACTTGGAAAGCGCAGGCTTGAACGCTATGATTGAGCAAAGCGAGTCGCCTTGACCGTATCGTAATGTTGGCTGAGTGGTTGAGAGATTCTGATGCAGTTTGCCACACCTGGAGCGCTGCTTTTGGCGCTTTTGATACCGTTCTTTGTATGGTACGGCTTGCCGCGCCTGCCCTATCGCCGTCGCCGCGATACCATCAGCTTGATCTTGCGCTTGATCATCGTGGTGCTGATCATCCTGAGCCTTGCAGGCCTGCAGACTGTGCAAGCCTCGGATAAGCTGGCAGTCGTGTTCCTAGTGGATGCCTCAGACAGCATTGATGCAGCTGCGCGCGCGCGCGCTGAACAGTACATCCGTGAGGCAATGGCACGCATGGCGCCAGAAGATCGTGCAGGCATTGTCGTCTTCGGCAAGAATGCGCTGGTGGAGCGACCTGTCTCAACGGCGAAAGAATTCAGCGGCATTGCTTCGACGCCTGTGCGCCTAGATACCAACCTTGCTGAGGCGATTCGGCTCGGCTTGGCGATGTTCCCTGCTGACGCCGCTCGCCGACTCGTCCTGCTGAGCGACGGCGTCGAGACGCTGGGCAACGCTGTGGAAGCGGCGCGCCTAGCTGCGGCGCTCGGCGTGCCAATCGATATCGTGCCGTTGCGCCGTGCCCCGAGCCCAGAGGTGCTGATCACGGACTTGCGCCTGCCTGCGAACGTCAATCAGGGCGAGGAATTCGATCTAGGCGTGACCATTGAGAGCCAAATGGCCACGCCTGCCAACATCACAGTGCTCTCGCGCGGCACGCTCATCCGCACGCTCACGGTCAATTTGCAAGCAGGTGTCAACAATTTCGTGCTCTCGCCCTTGCGCGTGCCGCAACAAGGCTTCACTGACCTGCAAGTGCGCGTCGATCCGCTGCAGGCCGACCAGAGCGATACCTTTTATCAGAACAACGCGCTGGCAGGCTTCGTGGAAGTGACAGGCCCGCCGCGCGTGCTGATCATCGCGCAGAACCCTGCCGAAGCCGCTGCGCTTCTGCCTGCCATGCGCCAGGCAGGCCTGACGGTAGATGTGCGCGCGCCTGCCGATTTGCCTATTGGCATCGCGCCGCTGGCGGCCTACAAAGCCGTGGTGCTGGCGAACGTCTCTGCCACTGAGCTGAGCGAGCAGCGCATGCGCGTCCTGCAGGCCTATGTGCGCGATCTAGGCGGCGGCTTGGTGGTCATCGGCGGGCCGAACAGCTACGGCGTTGGCGGCTATTACCAAACGCCGCTAGAAGAGACTTTGCCCGTTGAGATGCAGCTGAAAGATCAGCAGCGCATCCCGCGCCTGACCATCATCTACGTGATCGATCGCTCAGGCAGCATGGAAGCGGCCAGCGCGAGCGGCGTGACGTTGCTGGAATTGGCGAAAGAAGCGGCGCGGCGCTCGATCAACTTCTTGTTCGAGCGCGATCGAGTCGGCGTGCTGAGCTTCGATAGCAATCCGCAATGGCTGGTGCCGATTCAACACGTCGCCAATCGCGCGGCGATCATACAGCAGATCGGCGCGCTGCGGCCAGGCGGCGGCACGGATATCTATGCGGCCCTGCGCGAGCTGCTGCGCACCTTGCCCAGCGATCCGTCCACGCTCAAACACGTCATCCTGCTCACAGATGGCATCGCCGACGAAGCAGGCATCGTGGAGACAGTGCGCGCCCTGAACGAGCAACATGGCATCACGGTCACGTCCATTGGCATCGGCAACAGCGTGCCGCCCTTCATGCAAGAGATCGCGCGCGTCGGCAAGGGCGCCTACTACAATCTAGTGGACGTTCAGAACATCCCTCAGATTTTCGCTGCTGAGACAGTGCTGGCCACGCGCTCTTACATCGTGGAAGAGCCCTTTGTGCCTGTGCTGACTGCCAATAGCCCGATCATGCGTGGCATCGAATCCGTGCCGCCGCTGCTCGGCTATGTGGCGACCAGCGCCAAGCCGACCGCGACTGTGATTCTGACTGCGACAGCCAAAGATTACAACGATCCGCTCCTGGTCTCGTGGCAGTACGGTCTAGGGCGCGTCGTGGCCTGGACATCAGATGCGACGACGCGCTGGGCGCAAGCCTGGACGGAATGGGAAGGCTTTCAGCGCTTCTGGAGCCAGGTCATTCGTTCGACGATCTTAGAAGGGCTGAACAGCGCGCTGGAGACGCGCGTGGAGCAGCGTGAAGGGCGCTCGGTGTTGATTGTTGAAGCGCGAGACGATCAAGGCGCGTTCCTGAACGGGCTGTCTCTGAGCGCTTCTGTAGTCGATCCGACTCTAGGCGGCCAGAGCCTCACTTTGCGGCAAGTGGCGCCTGGGCGCTATGAGGCAGAATTTGACGCCAATCGCGAAGGCGCGTATTTTATTCGCATAGCGGGCGCACAAGGCTCGGCTGAGGCGGGCTTGGGCGTGGCGCAGACGGCGGGCTGGGTGCTGAGCTACTCGCCTGAATATCGCCTGCGCGAGACGGATACGGCGCTCTTGGAAGCGCTGGCAGAGCTGACAGGCGGGCGCAACATCGCTGATACGCCTGAACGCGCTTTCCGCCACGACGTCCAGCAGGTGCGCGGTGTGGCTTCGCTAGCGCCATGGCTGCTGCTGCTGGCTGTGCTGCTCTTGCCGTTTGATATCGCTGTGCGGCGCGTGGTTATCACGCCGACCGACCTGCAGAAGCTGCGCGCTTGGGCTCAGCAGCGGCTAGGCATCAAGCTGGGCAGTTCACAAGCTGAGCAAGTGCAATCGGCGCGCTTGGCAGCCTTGAAAGGCGCCAAGCTGCGTGCCACCAGCAGCGCACCTGCTCTGGGCAGCAGCGATCTGCGCCCAACAGCCGACGCCACCGCCAATCAGCCAAGCGCATCACAGGCACAGCCTGAGCGTGCGCCTAGTGGGCCAAGAGAGGCGTCTAAGCCGCCTGCTGCGCCGCAGCCGACCGCTCAGAGCGGCTCGTTGGCAGCACGGCTGGCCGAAAAACGCCGCCAACAACGCAAGGATGACAACTGAGGCATGATCGCGCTGAAACGTTTGTTTTTCATCGGCATGTTGTTGATCGCGCTCGCCGCTTGCCAAAACGGAATCGGTGTTGGCGGCACGCCTATTGTGATCTTCCCAACAGCAGGCTCGCCGCCACCGACCTTCCCAGGCGGCGCCACTGTGCCGCCTTCCTTCCCGACTCAGCCGCCGAATCCGTTTGCTACGCCCACGCCCAGCAGCGTCTTTGAGCCGAACTGGAATCCGATTCGCGCTGAATTTCAAGGTGCCGCCTGGCGGACGTTCACCTTCAGGAATTCTCAAGGCGCCAGCGTTGGCGTGGTTGTCGTGCGCATTGATCCGCGCTTCTCGACCTTGCGCGTTCATCACTTGCCTGGCCAAGCGCGCACTATTCAACAATGGCAGCAGCTTTTGCCGAACGCGCTTGCCATTGTGAACGCCAACTATTTCGATACCAACAACCGTCCGCTCGGCTTGGTAGTGGCTGATGGCGGCTTCTTTGGGCAGATCATCACGCGCAACGACGCAGGCCTGTTCCAGGTGAAAGAGGGCGTGCCGCGTGTGCGCTCGCTATGGCTAGAGCCGCTGCGCCAGGGCGAGCAATTCCAACAGGCTGTGCAAGCCTTCCCGATGTTGATGTCCTATGGTTATGTGGCGCCGATCAACCCGGATGTGGCACAAGTGCGCGCAGCGCGCACGGTCATTGCGCAGGATAAGCTCGGGCGCATCTTGTTCATCGTAACCGTCTACGCGGGCGTGACGCTCGGCGAGTTGGCGAACTGGTTGGGCAACAGCAATTTGAACCTGGACTTCGCCTTGAACCTAGATGGCGGCGCTTCTACCAGCTTGTACATCGCCACAGGCGGGCCGAATCAGTTCATCCCGAGCTTGAAAGCCGTGCCTGTGGTTATCGCGCTCTATGCGCGCTAGAGAAGTGGTGCATCCTTGAGCATTCCTATCGCCATTTTAACGCCGCAAGGCTTGAAGGAAGCGCCTTATAGCGCCAACTCGTTAGCAGAGGCAGCGCCATTTGAGCCTGAAGGCGTCTATACGATCGCGCGCACCTTCAACCGCGATTGCGTGCTGATGTTCGATGCGCATCTGGATCGCTTGGAAGAATCGGCGCGCTTGGAGAACATTCCGCTGCAGCTGGATCGGCAGGCACTGCGCGCGGCGCTGCGAGCGCTGATCGAGCGCAGCGGCTATGCTGAGTCGCGCTTTCGGATCACTGTGCCGCGCGCGCAGCCCGATCAGCTTTACCTGAGCCTCGAGCCTTTCAAGCCGCTTCCACTGGAGCTGATTCAGCAAGGCGTGCGCGTAGCGACCGTGCCATTGGCGCGTCACAATCCTTCCGCTAAGAGGACAGCTTGGATGATCGAGCGCAAAGCGGCCGCCTTGCCTGAAGGCATCTATGAAGGCGTGCTGATCTCTGCTGAAGGCTTTTTGCTGGAAGGCCTGAGCAGCAATTTCTATGCCATTATGGATGGCGAGCTGCGCACAGCCGGTGAAGGCGTGCTGAGCGGCATCGCGCGGCGCGCGCTGTTAGCGCTGGCGCCAAACTATCTGCCTGTGCGCCTTGAGCCTGTCCATAAATCTGAGCTGTGGGCGATCGAAGAGGCCTTCCTGACCAGTGCCTCGCGCGGTGTGGTGCCGATTGTCATGATAGATCAGCAGGTCATTGCTGAGGGCAAGCCAGGCGCGCAGACGATGCAGTTGCGCCAAGCCTACGAGGCGTGGGCGCAAGCGCATCTGACGCCTTTGTGAGCCCAAAAACTCGCGCTGTACATAAGTGGCTTGGCGCGCTATAATCAGGATCGTTTGCATGGCGGCACAAGGCCGCGAGAGAAGGAAATCAAATGTCCGAGACGATTCAAGATAATGTGGTGGTTGCCCTGGCCTACACGCTCAAGCTGGAGAACGGCGAGATTGTGGATCAGGCAGACGCCGAAGAGCCATTGGAGTATCTGCACGGCGCTAGCAATATCATCCCTGGCTTGGAACGCGCGCTGACGGGCATGCGCGTCGGCGAGACCAAGCAGATCGCAGTCGAGCCTGCTGAGGGCTATGGCGATTACGATCCTGAAGATATTGAAGTGGTGCCGCGCAACCAGTTCCCAAACGATGTGCCGCTCGCTGTTGGCATGGCAGTCACTTTGGCGGATGACCTCGATAACTACATTGAAGCAACCATCAGCGCGCTAGATGCCGAGACGGTCACGCTTGACTATAACCATCCGTTGGCAGGCAAGCGACTCTTCTTCGATGTGGAAGTGCTGGGCATCCGCCCGGCCACCCAGGAAGAGATCGAACACGGTCATGTCCATCAGTCCTTCGCCGATTACGATGACGAGTTCGACGACGAGTTCGACGATGAGGACTTCGATGACTTCGACGACGAAGATTTCGACGACGAAGAGGAAGACTTCGGCGCCTTGCGCAAGAACTGACCTCGCCCGATCATGCCACCGCTGCTTCTAGGCTCTAGTTCAGCGCGCCGCCGTGCTTTGATCGCTGCCATCGGGCTATCTTTCGAGGTAGCCCGTCCAGATGTGGACGAAAGCCCACTGCCTGCTGAAGCGCCTGATGCCTACGTGCTGCGCGTATGCCGCGCCAAGGCCATGGCCTTGCCGCCTGAGCGCCTGATGCCTGAGACGTACGTCCTGACTGCTGATACAACCGTGGTGTTGGACGGCGCGATCATCGGTAAGCCTGAGACGCCCGCTGAAGCGCGGCATATGTTGCGCGCTTTGCGCGGCAGAGCGCATCAGGTCTACACAGGCTTGGCGCTGCGCGACTTCGCCACGGGTGAGATTCAGACTGACTTAGTCGTCACTACGGTCCACATGCGCCACTACAGCGATGAAGAGATCGAAGCGTACATCGCCACAGGCGAGCCTTTCGATAAAGCGGGCGGCTATGCCGTTCAGGATGCGCGCTTCAAGCCTGTTGAGCGCGTCGAAGGCTGCCTGAGCAACGTGATAGGGCTGCCCTTATGCGCTTTGAGCGCCATGCTGCGCGCCAAAGGCGTGGCAGTGCCGAAGGCGCCCAGCTGCTCAGCCCAAAACCTGCCCTGCCTTGTGGATATCCGCGCTGTAGATGGCGCGCGTTGAGTTGACTCGATCAGCGCGCTAGAGCGCGTTACAATTCAGCTGTCACAACCTCAGAGCAACAGAAAGTGAAAGCTATGCACACCTATACGCAAGCACGGCTGCTCAGGGCAGCCTTGCCGCTTATGCTGCGCGTGGCTCTTGCAGTCGCGCTGCTCAGTCTTTCTGCCAAAATCACGATTACTCTGCCGTTCACGCCTGTGCCGATCACCTTCCAGGTTTTGGCAGTCTTGCTGATCGGTCTGAGCTTGGGCAGCCGTGAAGCTGCTGCGAGCCTGATGGCCTACCTCGCAGCGATTGCCTCAGGGTTGCCGTTAGATGCGCGCGGCTTGGGCGCAGCGGCCTTTGCCAGCCCAACGGCAGGCTATCTGCTCGCCTTCTTGCCTGCAGCCATGCTTGCAGGCGTAGGGCGCGGGCGCGGCACCTTCGCGGCCTTCCTGATCGCCTGCGCCGCAGTCGGCGTCATTTACATCGGCGGCGCCTTGGTCATGCTTAAGTTTGTGAGCAGTTGGCAACGCGCCATTGCGCTCGGTGTGGCGCCGTTCATCCTGGCTGATTTTGGCAAGGCGCTTTTGGCAGTGGCGCTGATCAGGCTAGGGCGCGTCAGCGGCGTGCGCGGCCTGCTGTAAGCTATAATCGCGGCCTGTGTGAAAGGAGTTTTGAAGCATGGCTAGGCCTGTTACGTTATTCACAGGGCAGTGGGCCGATTTGCCGTTAAGCGTCCTAGCTGAGAAGGCGGCGGCCTGGGGCTATGATGGGCTTGAGCTGGCTTGTTGGGGCGATCATTTCGAGGTCGGGCGGGCGTTGAGCGAAGATGGCTACGTGCAATCGCGCTTGGATATCCTGGCTAAGCACAATTTGCGCTGTTTTGCTATCAGCAATCACTTAGTTGGGCAATGCGTGTGCGATCCGATTGACGAGCGGCACAAGAGCATTTTGCCGCCGCACGTTTGGGGCGATGGCGAGCCTGAAGGCGTGCGGCAGCGCGCTGCGCAGGAGATGATGGACACGGCGCGTGCGGCAGCCAAGCTCGGCGTCAAGGTAGTGAACGGCTTCACGGGCAGCAGCGTCTGGCATTTGCTGTATCGCTTCCCGCCAACCAGCGATGCCATGGTCGAGGCAGGTTACACCGACTTCGCCGCGCGCTGGAATCCGATCTTGGACGTTTTCGATGAAGTCGGTGTGCGCTTCGCCCTTGAAGTACATCCGACCGAGATCGCTTACGATATCGTCACGACGCACAAGGCGCTAGAGGCAGTCAAGTGGCGCCCTACCTTTGGCATCAACTTCGATCCGAGCCATTTGAACCATCAATTCGTCGATCCAGTGGCTTTCATCGAAGCCTTCAGCGACCGCATCTATCACGTCCATATCAAGGATTCGCTCAAGCGCTTGGACGGGCGGCGCAGCATTCTTGGCTCGCATTTGGCCTTTGGCGATCGGCGGCGCGGCTGGGATTTTGTCTCGCCTGGGCGCGGCGAGATCAACTTTGAGCAGATCGTGCGCAGCCTGAACGCCATTGGCTATGACGGGCCGCTCTCGGTGGAATGGGAAGATAGCGGCATGAACCGCGAGCAGGGCGCTGCTGAGGCCGTCCAGGTGGTGCGCCGCGCTGATATCTCGCCGTCGGCGGTCGCCTTTGATGCCGCTTTCCAGAAGGATTAGCGCCGCAGCAACGCTTGATAGGTGCTGGGCAAATACGGCGTCAGGATATCTGTGAAATAAGGCCCCATGGGCAGGTCGTTGCCGCCTAAACTGGGTATGGCGGCGCCGCGCAGGGTCACCACGCCTTTCAAGCACGCGCCAATGGAGATGAACGAGCCGTCGGCGCGTGCTATCAAAAAGCGCACATGGTCAGGGCAGGTGAAATCAGGCGCAGTGATGACCTGAGCAATGTTGAAGGCAGTGATGAATTGCTGCATCTCCAGTGTATTAGCAGTGATAGGCGCGCTGCGCACGTAATTGCCCGTGATTGGATCGAGGACTTCGATGACGAGCGCCTGCATGCCTTCCAAGTTGGCATCAATGAAAGGATTCAGGAAGCTGCCGATCTTAGACGGATCGTTTGGCGGCAAGGGTGTGAATTCAGGCGTGGCAGTCACGATGATGGGCGTGACAGTGGCGGCTGCGCTCAGAGTGGATGTGCTTGGGCGCGGAATGGCGCCTTCTGAAAACGTCAGGAACAGGCAGAAGCTGATCAGGCAGAAGCTGCCGACGATGCTGAATGCGAAAATAGCACCTAGCATGAGCGGATCGCGTGGCAGCCAAGAGGGCAGCCACGCCATGAAGATATCTATAGTGCGGCGTGGCGGGTTGGGCGCGGGCGCGCCGAGATAGTCTTCAGGGCGGTAGCCGCGCGGCGGCTCAGGCTCATGTGGCGGTGGTTCAGGCGGCTGATTGCGATAAAATTGACTCATGGCGGGCTGTGCCTTGTTCAGTTGGCTCAATCGAAGGTATTTTAACACACGGAATGGAGCGAACGATGACACCTGAACAGATCGAACGCAAGTTAGATCGCCTGCTGCTCTCGGTCACTAAGCCAGGGCGCTACGTCGGCGGCGAGTACAACAGCGTGCGGAAGAACTGGGAATCGGTCTCCTTCCGTGCGGCATTGGCCTTCCCTGATATCTACGATTTGGGCATGTCCAACCTTGGGCTGATGATCCTGTACGATATCCTGAACCAGCAGCCTGATATGCTCGCTGAGCGCACCTACAGCCCTTGGCTGGATATGGAAGCGCTGATGCGCCAGCACGGCATTCCGCTCTACAGCCTGGAGAGCAAGCGACCGATCCGCGAGTTTGATTTGCTCGGCATCAGCCTGCCCTACGAGCAGCTTTACACCAACGCGCTGAATCTGATCGATCTAGCTGGGATGCCCGTGCTGGCTGCTGAGCGCGATGAGCGCTATCCGCTGGTCATCGCCGGTGGCCACGCCTGCTACAATCCTGAGCCAATGGCCGATTTCATCGACGCTTTTGTGATCGGCGAAGGCGAGGAGATCATCCTCGATATTGCGCGGACGCTGATAGCGATGCGCGGCAGAGCGCGCGAGGAGCAATTGCGCGCTTTAGCGAAGATTCAAGGCGTGTACGTGCCGCGCTTCTACGATGTGCGCTACCATGCTGACGGCACGATTGAGTCAGTGACGCCGAATGTGCCTGAGGCGCCGCCACGCGTGCTGAAGCGTATCGTGCCGATCCTGCCCAAGCCGTTCACGCGCTTCCTAGTGCCGAATGTGGATACCGTCCACAACCGCGCGCCCATTGAGATCATGCGCGGCTGCACGCGCGGTTGCCGCTTCTGCCACGCGGGTATGGTCACGCGCCCTGTCCGTGAGCGCAGCGTTGAAGAAGTGGTAGCAGCAGTGGACGAGATCGTCCGCAACACAGGCTTTGAGGAGATCGGGCTGCTCTCGCTGTCATCATCAGACTACACGCACGTCAAGCGCTTAGTGCGCGAGATCGGCGACCGCTGGGGCGCACAAGGCTTGAGCATCGGCCTGCCGAGCCTGCGCATCGAGACCATGAGCGCCGAGCTGATGGACGCCTTGCGCGATACGCGGCGCAGCGGCTTCACGCTGGCGCCAGAGGCGGCCACAGAGAAGATGCGCGATATCATCAATAAGTACGTGCCTGATGCCCAGGTGCTGGAGACAGCGCATGAAATTTACAAGCGCGGCTGGCGCACCATCAAGCTCTACTTCATGATCGGTCATCCCAGCGAGACACTCGAAGACGTGCAGGCGATCGCCGATCTCTCGAAGGCTGTCTTGGCGCAAGGGCGCAAATTTCATGGCAACAAGGCGAACGTCAACGTCGGTGTCAGCACCTTCATCCCTAAGCCACACACGCCTTTCCAATGGTCGCCCTTGGATACCCTTGAGCAGATATACGCCAAGCAAGAGCTGCTCAAGCGCGAGCTGCGCGGCAATGGCTTGCGCTTGCGTTGGAACAATCCGCAAGAGACGCTCTTCGAAGGCTTCCTCTCACGCGGCGATCGCCGCCTTGGCGCTGTGATCCTGCGCGCTTGGCGCAATGGCGCTAAGTTTGATGCCTGGCAGGATGAATTCAAGCCTGAGGTGTGGCGTGAAGCCTTTGCCGCAGAAGGCTTGAGCATTGATTTCTACACGCATCGCCCGCGCCCGCTCGATGAAATCTTCCCTTGGGATCACATCGATGCGGCCGTCAAGAAGAAATTCTTGATCGAGGACTACCTGATGTCCCAGCGTGGCGAGACGCGTGTGGACTGCCGCAATAAGTGCTTTGCTTGCGGAATCTTGCCCAAGTTCGCTGAGATGCGCAGCCAGACGCCTGCAGAGGCCTGGGAATGCCCGCCTGTGAAGCCGAAAGCGGCGCGCGGCGTGCCCGTCGGTGAGATCATCCCGCTCTTGCCCACCAGTTAAAAGTTTGGCGCGGCCTTGATGGCGCCGCGCCAAACTCGCCCATGAAGGATAGACGCGAATGTGCTATGATTCCGCCGCACTGCCCTCTAAAAGCAGTCGGGATGCGCTGCATGAAAGTAGGATGCCCTCTGTGTCAGATCAGCTCTCACAACTCTCCGCAGCAGCTGACCGTCCTTTTCTTTCGATCGTCATTCCTGCGCTCAACGAAGCGCAGCGCCTGCCCGAAAGCCTGGCCAAGATAGACGCCTTCTTGAAGCAACAGCCCTACAGCGCTGAAGTGATCGTGGTCGAGAATGGCAGCACCGACGACACTGTCGGTGTTGTGCAAGCCTTCATGCGCCATCATCCGTACGTGCGCCTGTTCGCTGGCGAGCCACGTGGCAAAGGGCGCGCTGTGCGGCGCGGCATGCTCGAGGCGCGCGGCGCCTATCGCTTTCTATGCGATGCCGATCTTTCCATGCCCATTCAGGAGATCAAGCACTTCCTGCCGCCCGTTTTGGAAGGCTATGACGTGATCATCGGCTCGCGCGAGGCAAAAGGCGCGCGCCGCTACAATGAGCCGTGGCATCGGCATTTCATGGGGCGCATCAACAATTGGATCATCAAGCTGTTCGCTGTGCGCGGCTTTGAAGATACGCAGTGTGGCTTCAAAGCCTTCACGGCGCGCGCCGCTGAAGATTTGTTCGGCGTCAGCGTCATCAACGGCATCGGCTTTGACGTCGAAATCCTCTTCATCGCGCAAAAGCGCGGCTATCGCATCGCTGAGGTGCCGATCAACTGGTACTTCGATCCTGACAGCCGTATGCGCTTGATCAAAGACTCGCTCGGCATCCTTCGTGAGATTTTTGCAATACGCCGCAATTGGAACAAAGGGCTTTACGCGAAGCGCGCTTAGCGCGATCTATTGCGCATATTCGCGCGGGCACGCCAGGTTGTTCCGCGCGCCTTGATGATGAGCCTGTTATGCTTTTGTCAAAAAAGCGTGAAAAGATCGTACGTTTTCTTAAACAATTGCCTTTCTTTACAAATTTCGTTTTATACTTGGATTTGTGAAGTTCGTGTAGGCGAGCATTCCAAACTGATAGCTCAAAGAAACCCTTAGAGAGGAGAAGTGCGCCTAAAGCCAAGCGCACGCCAACGACCAATGAATCACAAACGACTATACGTAGGCGATCTGCCCGCTGAAGTGACCGAAGAGCATCTGACCGAGTTGTTTGCCGAGATCGGCAACGTTGAGTCGATCAACCTAGTGCGGAGCGCACGGCAGGGCTTGCACGGCTTCGCCTTCGTAGAGATGAGCGAGCCAGAAGCCGCGCGGCTGGCTGCCCAGCGCTTGAACGGCCGTACGCTATGTGGTTCGCGCTTGATCGTGTATACAGTGCCGCCGCGAAGCCGCCCACGCACTGCGCCACGCGTTTGAGGTAACCTTCTGGCAAGGACGAGGCAGCTGACGAGCCGCCTCGTCTTTTTGCCTCATTCATCGCCGGGCAAACCGAAGGTGTAGACGCGCTTTTTGGCGTCCAGCGCCAATTGCAGCTGTGTGGTGCCTTCAATGGCGCCTTTGGTGCGCCGCACGCGCCACTTGGTGTAAATATCCTTCACAAAACTTGCCAGCAGCTCAAAGGCGAGGTAATTGAAGTCCGTTGTGGCGATGGCATCCGCCATGCGCGGCCAGCCGTAGCCCCAGGCGAACCAGGAGGCATCTGAGAAGATTAGGATATCGTAAAAAGCCTCGCCTGTTGGATCATCGCCGATGAAGAGCGCGATCCGCCCACTCAGTTCCTTGAAGCGCGCATTCGGCAAGCGCGCTTCATCGCGCACGTTTGGGCGCGCCGCACCGACCAATGGCACGATGATCACAAACCAGTCTTCAATCGGCAGTTGAAGCGCCTGCCGCCAGCCGCCAGCAGGATGCGGTATGCGGCGCGGCTTGTGCAGGCCTTTCACGCCTGCAGCCAATGCCGTCTCAACAGCATATTCGAAGCCTGCATAGAGCTTGGTCGTGAATTCCTGGAGCAGCCGCTCGATTTTCTCGCGCTGTTGGCGTTGCTCGTTCAATTCCTTCCGCAAGGCATGCAGTGGATGACGTTCATCATCTAGAGTTGGCAGTTGCAGCACGTCCGACATGAACACACTTCTCCGCATGGATGAAAAGCAACTGGCAAGGAGTATAACGCAAATCGGCGCGGCTCTCTTGGCAGCTGAGCGCCCTGTGACGTCAAGCAAGCTACAGGCTTGAGCCTCAGCACGTCCAAAAGTCGCTTTGTGTGCGTATTGCTGTTATAATGGCCTGAAACTAAGGGCATTGCCCAGAGGAGCTTCAAAATGAACCTTGGACCGACCGAGTTACTGATCATCCTGGTGATCATCGTAGTGCTGTTCGGCGCAGGGCGGATTGGTCGGCTTGGGCGCGAACTTGGCACGGCCGTGCGTGAATTCAGGCGCGGCGTGAGCGAAGGCGAGAAGCCTGCTGAAGAGCAGAAGCGCGATCTGCCCGATCCTAAAGCCTGAGCTTTGAGCTTCCTAAAGTGCGGCGCGCTTGCTGCTGTGCAGAGACGGCGCCGCTAGAGAGCGATCGTTGTGCGGCGCAGCGGCTTGATCGTCCTATTGACGCTGATAGCGGCGCTAGGCTTGGCATTGCTGCTGAGCGTCCACGTCTTGGCGCGCGGCATACAAGGCGCTGAGTCCTTTGTGCAGGCAGCTGAGTCGCCCGCCTTCGGCACAGTCTGGGCGATCAACGCGCTGGTAATGCTGGCTTTCGCGCTGTTCATCGCGCAGGCAGGCCGAGCGGCATCGCGCGTGCTGTTGACGGTCTTGAGCGCACTGCTGATTGGCGGCTTGCTTTTGCTGATCATCAGCCCTGAGCGCGCAGGTAGCGCCTACACAGCCTTGCTGACAGGCCCGCTCAGCCGCTTGAACCGTTGGGCGAGCTGGATCGATGACGCTATCGGCTTGACGTTAGTGGCCCTAGCAATCACGCTTGTGTTCAAGGCGAAGCTGTTCAGCCTGGGCGCTGAAGGCCAGATTTTTCTTGGCGCCTTGGCAAGCGGCTTGGTAGCGCTCTTTGTGCAAGGCCTGCCAGCAGCCTTACACTTGAGCTTAGCCGTCGGCGCAGGCGCGTTAGTCGGCACACTCTGGGGACTGATTCCGGGCGTGCTGCGCGCCTATCTCGGCGCCAATGAGCTAGTCGCCACGCTGATGTTGAATCCGATCGCGGCGCTTTTTTACGGCTTGATCTTAGAGCGCATTCGCCTGCCACAAAGCGGCGCTATGGCATCGGCGCTCTTCCCTGAGTCCGCGCTTTTGCCGCGCTTGATTCCAGCCACGCGCGTGACCACAGCCGCGCTGTGGGCGCTGATCGCGGCGCTCGCAGTCTGGTGGCTGATGCAGCGCACGCCTTTTGGCTACGCGCTACGGGCGCTTGGCGCCAACTCGGCCTTTGCGCGCTATGGCGGCATTCGTCTGGAGCGCGTGATCGTCGGCGCTATGGCCTTGAGTGGCTTGCTAGGCGGCCTGGCAGGCACTTATCTGGCGCTTGGCATCTACCAGCGCTTGCCGCTAGCGGTCTCTAGCGGTTTGACCTTCGAAGGCATTGTGGCGGCGCTTTTGGCGCGCAATAATCCACTGGCAGTGCCAGCCATGGCGCTGCTTTACGCCTACTTGCGCGTTGGCGCGCCGATCATGCAGAATGACGCGGCTGTGAGCCTT
>RFIM01000212.1 GCA_003695215.1 Chloroflexota bacterium | reverse complement strand
TGCAGGATATCGCGCCGAATCACGTCGCGCTGCACCTCGCGCACGAGCGTATCGTAGGTTTGCCCGTTGACCGTCAGGCGAACCAGGTGTGTGCCACCAGCTTTTTGTAGCACAGTTTCAAGATCGCGCTGCTGACATGTGATCGGCAGCGCTTGGCCCAATCCATAAACGATAGCCGGCACGCGGTCGGCACGGCGCAATTGCTTGACCTGCTTGCCAATGACCGTGCGCAGCTCGGCTTCTAAGGTGTAGGTTTCCGCCACGAGAGCCCTCTCTTCTTAACTCAAGTATGTCAGAGTCTAAACGGTCATTGTAGCTGAGAGACAGCTATCCGTCAAGGTTGAGTCTTGCTGGCCGATCGGCTAAATTTGTGATGAAGAGCTGACACGCTCAGGCGCGAATCCGAGTATACTTTTTCATAGATAAAGCGCACGGTGTGAAAAGCATGAGCTTTGAGGATAAACCAGCAGAGGCAGCGAGCCGCCCGATCACCTTGTTGATCGTGGATGATCATCCCTTGATGCGCGGCGGCTTGCGCAAGCTGATCGAGCTGGAAGCCGACATGAGCGTGGTGGCTGAGGCTGGCAATGGCGAAGACGCCTTGCAGCTTGCCCAGCGCTGGCAGCCCGATGTCGTGCTTCTAGATATCAACTTGCCGACTCTGAACGGCCTAGAAGTGACGGCGCGGCTGAAGGCGCTCTATCGGCATATCGCTGTAGTGCTGCTAACCGCTCATGATGATACAGAGCAAGTCCTATATGCCATGCAAGTCGGCGCTTCTGCCTACTGCAGCAAGAGCGTAGAAGCCGATCGCCTTTTCAAGATCATTCGTGAGGCCTCACGCGGTAATTACATCATCGGCGAGCGCGTCTACACGCCCGACGAGCTGCGCACATGGTTAGAAGCACAGCGCGAGAACGCTCTGGAAGAAGGCGAGCGCACTCAGCCGCTCAGCCCGCGCGAGATGGAAATTTTGCGCTGTGTGACTCGTGGCTTGCATAATAAAGCCATCGCCCAAGAGCTAGGCATCAGCCACCAGACCGTGCGCAACCACATCACCTCCATCCTGACTAAGCTCAACGTGCGCGGGCGGACGCAGGCAGCCGTCTACGCCTTGAAGCGCGGTTGGGTGCGCGCTGATGAGTTCAATCCGCTCTCGGAAAGCGAGAATGATTAGGCTTCAAGGTTACAGGAGCAGTTGGGCATGACAACTGGCACAAGCACCAAAGAGTCGTTAATCAGCCAGATACGCTATGAGCATGAGCAGATCGCCAAGCGGCTGCGCGAGATTCAATCGATGATCGACCAATCGCAAGCCGAATTTCGCCGCTTGCAGCAGCGCAGTGTGGAAGTGACTACGCAGCTGAAGCGCATCGAAGAAAACTTCGATACTGTGCCGCGCAACGACATTCGGGTAGTCTACACCTCTGCGCTCGATACGCGCACACGCCTGCTGACCACACAAGCGCAGCTGGAAAAACTGCAGCAAGATCGCGGGCAGCTGGAGCACTTTGGCAACTTGCTCAACAACTTGCTGAACGCGCTTGAAGGCGTGGTTCTGCCTAACCTGCCCAGCAGTCCTGCGCAAAACAGCCCAGGCGAGACTAAACTCTCCAACGAGACCATCATCCGCCTGGTGCAATCTCAGGAGAGCGAACGCCAACGCTTGGCGCGCCAAATGCATGATGGGCCTGCACAATCGCTCACCAATTTCATCTTGCAGGCTGAAATTTGCCGCCGCCTCTTCGACCGCGATCCCAACCGCGCCACTGAGGAGCTGGAGAATTTGAAGACGGCTGCCAGCAACACCTTCCAGCGCGTGCGCGATTTCATCTTTGAGTTGCGCCCGATGATGCTTGACGACCTGGGCCTAGTGCCGACCATGCGCCGCTATGTGGACGTCTTCATGGACAAAAGCGGCATTGAGACGCGCATCAACATCGTGGGCGAGGAGCGCCGCCGCCTTGAGCCGCACACAGAAGTGACTTTCTTCCGCAGCCTGCAGGAGCTGCTGGCTTACGCGCGTGATAACGCCCGTTCCACTAAGATAGATATCGTCCTAGATATCACGGGCAACCCTGCCAAGGCCTCTGTCACCTTCAACGGGCAGACCATCTCTGAGATCGAAGCAGCTGTGGAGCAGAGCCGCAACAAGATGTTCGGCTTGGCGACATTGGCAGAACGTATCGAGTTAGTCGGCGGGCAGATAGAATTTTACAGTGCGGAAGGAGAGCCGAATCGCGTTGAGATCGCCTTGCCCGCCACGCTCAGCTAGGTGTTGCTCAACTGCGTAATAGGACAAGTGTTGGGCTTGCAGATTTGCGCGCTGCGAATACACTAAACCTATCTGACGCAGCGCAGAAGTTATCCTAGCATAAGTTGCCTCTGGGAGAAAATTATGAGCCGAACTGCCATGATTCTGGTCCTGCTAGTCGTCATATTGGGCGGTGGCGCAGCAGTGTTGCTGCTGACGCAAAACCAATCGCCACAGCCACAGCCTGATCAGCCAATCGCCGCGCAAGAGCCGCAATTCACGCCGATCCCGCCCGTTGAATTCGTGGAGATTGTGATCGCCCTTCAGGAATTGCCACGCGGCATCGTCATCCCTGAAGATGGCGTAGGGCTGCGCCCATGGCCAAAAGAATCCTTGCCTATCAATAGCATTGATAACGTCCGCGATGTGGTCGGGCGCATTGCGCGCACGGATATCGTCCGCGAGTCGCCCGTGCTTTCCACACAGTTGGTAGATAACATTTCACAGATCGCCTCGGCAGGCTCAGATGCGGCTGCGGTGCTTCCGAACGGCTTGGTGGCAGTTGCCATGCCAATTGACCGCCTGACCAATGTGGCTCACGCGCCCATGAGCGGCGATACAGTGGACATCATCATCTCCTTCTTGTTCGTGGATGTTGACGATCAGTTCCAGACGCGCCTGCCCAATAAGATCACTCTGACCGTGCTGAAACAAGATGGCACGCTCGAATTCCAGAGCGGCATTGAAGGCCGCATTGAGCCCAGCGGCGATTTCCCGTTCCCGATCGTCGTTGGGCCGAGCGAAATACAGCGCCCGCGCCTCGTGACGCAGCGCACCATCCAGAACGCGCTGGTCATTCATGTCGGCACTTTCCCGCCTGATGGTGACTTCCTGAACCGCCGCCCGACGCCGCCGCCACCACCGACTTACGATCCTGCGCGTGGCGGCCCGACGCCCTTGCCCACACCGACCTTCACACCTTTGCCGCCCAAAGACATTATCACGCTGGCAATGGAACCACAGGAAGCAGTCGCTTTAGTCTGGGCGATTGAGTCGCGCCTGCCGATCACGCTTGCCTTGCGCTCCGCCCGCGACCGCAACGCGCCGCCAACTTCCACGAACGCCGTCTCACTGGAGTACATGATCACCGAATATCGCGTGCCACAGCCTGCTGCCTTGCCCTACTCGCTGGAGCCTGCTATTCGCTCGATCCGCCGCTTGATCCTATCCGATGAGGTCACGCTCAGTACACAAGATAGATAGTAAAGCCCACCTGAGGAGGTGGAGCGCCGATGGCTGAGAAGAAGATCAAAATCCTAATCGTCGATGATATCCCAGAGGCACGCGAGCGCCTGCAGAAGCTGCTGGCTTTTGAGCCCGACTTCGAAGTGGTAGGCATGGCTAGCGGCGGCCGAGAAGGGATTCGGCTGGCCATAGAGCTGCAGCCAGATATCGTGCTGATGGATATCAACATGCCCGATATAGACGGCATCACCGCGGCAACTGAGCTGCGCCGCAACGTGCCAACGGTTGGCGTGATCATGATGAGCGTGCAAGGCGAGGCAGAATACATCCGTCGCGCCTTGCAAGCAGGTGCCCGCGACTTCCTGACTAAGCCGCCGCCTACGGAAGAGCTCTACGCTACAGTGCGCCGCGTAGCAGAGGATATGCGCTCGCTGTCTATTTTGGTCAGCAGTGAGGACAAGAAGGAGAAGAAGAAGCTCGAGGTTGAGGCCGATCACGTCTCGCACGTGATCGCAGTCTATAGCCCACAGGGCGGCGCCGGCAAGACGACCATTGCCACGAACCTTGCGGCAGCGCTCAAGCGCGAAGGCGTCCGTGTTCTACTGGTGGACTGCGACCTGCAGTTCGGCGATGTGGGCGTGTTCTTGAACTTGAAGCCACAAGCCACTATCGTCGAGCTAATCCGAAGCGTGGACGACTTGGATCTCGACCTGGTCAATGGCGTTTTGGTGACGCACGATAGCGGTTTGCGCGTCTTGGCGGCGCCTGTGCGCCCTGAAGATGCGGAATATGTGCCAACTGCCAAAGTGCCGCTGTTGATCGAGAAGCTGCGCAGCCAATTCGACTTCATCGTGCTGGACATGAATACGCGCATCGACGAGATGGCTTTGGCGCTCTTCGACATGGCATCGCGCATTTTGCTCGTCTTGAATCCGACCCTGCCAGCGCTCAAGAACGGTTTAGCGGCTATCACGCTGCTGGATAGCCTTGAGTATCCTCAAGAGAAGACACAGCTGGTGCTGAATCGCGTCACGCCTGAGCTAGAGCGCTCTAAAGTGGCCATAGCCGTCAGCGTTTTTGAGCAGAAGTTGCGCCGCAAAGCCTTCGCCATCATCCCGATGGATGAAAAGCGCGTGCTGTATGCCGTCAATCGCGGCATTTCTGTGATCGCCAAGGATCGCAACCAATCGCCTGCTCGCGATTTGATCACCATGGCAGACGCGCTCATTCAAGACTTGGCGCCCAAGCAAGAAGCACCTGCCAGCTCGCAGCAGCTTCAAACGCCCGATAAGCCGCCAGCCTCGCGCTTAGGGCGCTTATTCGGCAGCCGCTGATCCTAGATATCTAAGTGTTCTAAGTCTGAAGTCAAAGGAGTGGATGTTATGGGAATCTTGAAGCGCATCAATAAGGATCAGCAGCCACAAGGGCAGGTCAGCAGCACGCCGCCTGGCATGCCCACAGCGCCGTCGGCGCGCCCTGCAAGCGAAGAACCTTCGCGCTTGGATAGCCTGCGCAGCCGCCGCATGCCCAGCGGCATTGGCACAGGCACAAGCTCATACGCTGACCTGCGCAACCGTGTGCAGCAAATGTTGCTCTCTGAGTTAGACCCGCGCGATGATCCGCGCTCGCCTGAGACGCAGCAGCGCATCCTGGAAGTCTTCAATACCATCTTGCAAGACGAGGCGATCACGCTCTCTAAAACGGAAAAAGAGCAGCTTTACAAGCAAGTGGTCTCCGAAATTCTCGGTTTCGGGCCGCTAGAGCCGCTGTTGGCGGATGAGAGCATCACGGAGATCATGGTCAATGGGCCGAAGAACGTCTACATCGAGCGGCGCGGCAAGCTAGAACGCGCCACGGTCGTCTTTGAGAATGATGATCACGTGCTGCGCGTGTTGGATCGGATCGTCTCGCCGCTTGGCCGCCGCATCGACGAAAGCTCGCCGATGGTAGACGCACGCCTGCCAGATGGCTCGCGCGTGAATGCTGTGATTCGGCCGCTCGCCATTGACGGTCCGACTATCACTATCCGCAAGTTCTCCAAAAAGCCGCTCACCATTGAAGACCTGATTCGTTTCGGCTCGCTGACCAAAGAGATCGCCGAGTTCTTGGCGGCTTGCGTCCAAGCCCGCCTGAACATGATCGTCAGTGGCGGCACAGGCTCAGGCAAGACGACGCTGCTCAACGTCCTCTCAAACTTCATCCCTGGCGATGAGCGCATCGTGACTATTGAGAACGCAGCCGAATTACAGCTGCAGCAAGAGCATGTGGTGCGCCTTGAGTCGCGCCCGCCGAACATTGAAGGCAAGGGCGAGGTCACTATCCGCGACTTGGTGATCAACTCGCTGCGTATGCGCCCTGATCGCATCGTGGTCGGTGAGTGCCGCGGCGGCGAGGCTTTGGACATGCTGCAGGCGATGAACACAGGTCACGATGGCTCGCTGACCACAGCGCACGCTAACACACCACGTGACTGTATCGCGCGCTTGGAGACCATGTGCCTGATGGCAGGCATGGACTTGCCCGTGCGCGCTATTCGCGAGCAGATCGCTGCTGCAGTGGACGTGATCTGCCAGCAAGAGCGCCTGCGCGACGGCAAGCGCAAAGTGGTCAAGATCACTGAAGTACAAGGCATGGAAGGCGAGGTCATTACCATGTCAGATATCTTCGAGTTCGAGCAGACGGGCATAGAAGGCGGGCAAGTGATCGGTCGTATTCGCCCAACAGGCTTGCGCCCGAAATTCATCGACAGGATCGAGGCTGTGGGCATCCACCTGCCGCCTTCTGTCTTTGGTATTGGAAGCGGCATGCGCTATTAGAGGCATCGGGCGCTTGGCAACAAGCGCCTGCTGCTCAGATAGCATTTTCGTACCATTGAAGTTGCCATGCGCAGGGCTATTTCGGCTACAATATAAGCATAGATCGAGGTGCATGGAGAGCGTTGCAGATGAATCCGATTGTAATTGTAGTTATCGTAGTGACCTTGCTGGCAGTGTTGCTCATTGTCGCCTTGAGCATGCGCTCCAGGCAAAGCGAAGAGATCGAGGAGCGCTTGGGTATCTATGCGCAGCCAAGCTCGCTGATCCAGCTCTCTGAGGAGTTGGAGCGCGAGGAGCGCGAGCGTCAGAAAAAAGAGAAAGAGAAGAGCGTCCTTGTCAAGGCGGCGGACAAGGCAGTTGGCGAGACCAAGTGGGGGCAAGGCGCACGCGCTCAGCTGGCACGCGCCGATCTCAAGCTGACTGTTGGCGAGTACTTCATGCTGCACATTGTCTCAGTGATCGGCATGGCCTTTCTCTCGCTCTTCTTGCTGTTTCCGCTGCAACCTGTTCAGGCGATCATTGCTGCCGGTATCGGTTTCTTCTTGCCGCGCTTGTATGTGGCTCGTAAACAATCGCAGCGCCTGAAGAAGTTCGAGCAACAGCTGCCCGACTTGCTGAGCATGTGGGTGAACTCGCTGCGCGCAGGCTACAGCGTGCTACAAGCCTTAGAGGCCATCTCGCGCGAGATGCCCGAGCCGACCAGCACAGAGATTCAGCGCGTAGTGCGCGAGGTGCAGCTGGGCATTCCAATGGAACAAGCGCTCGATCATATGCTGGAGCGCGTGCCAAGCGCTGAGCTGGACTTGTGCTTCACAGCCGTCAATATCCAGCGTGAAGTCGGCGGTAACTTGGCCGAGATTCTCGAAGTGATCGGTCATACCATCCGTGAGCGCATCAAGCTGTTCGGCGAAATCCGCGTGCTGACGGCGCAAGGGCGTATCACAGGCTGGTTGATCAGCGCCTTGCCGATCATCCTCGGCGTGCTGCTCTCGATCATCAACTGGAACTACATGCGCAACTTATTCACCAATCCAGGTTGCGGTTGGCCAATGTTGGCTGTAGGCGCTTTCATGATCGTCGCCGGCATGGCAGCTATCCAACGTATTGTCTCGATTGATATCTAGCGGAGGGCTCTTGAAATGCCACCAGAAGCAGCTGATACTTCAACTATCCAACTGATCGCCTTTATTGTGGTTGGCTTAGGCGGCCTGGGCTTGATAGCAGGCTTGGTATGGGTAGGGATGCGCGAGAATAAAGGCGATCCATTGCAGGAACGCCTTGCCGAGTTTGCTGAACGCGAAATGCCCCGCTCTCTAGAAGAGCTAGAGATGTCTATGGGCTTCAAGGATCGCGTCTTGCTGCCGCTCTTCAAGGCATTAGCCGATTGGCTGAGTCGCTTCACGCCTGAGAGCCAGATCGAGGCAGTGCGGCGCAAGATCGAACTGGCAGGGCAGACAGATAAGATGGACCCGCGCACCTTCTTCGGCACGCGCATCCTGCTGATGGTCATGCTGGGCATTGGCGGTGCCTTCGTCTCGTCCGTCACGCTGCGCTTGGATACGCTCACAGCCATTGGCGGCACGGCGCTTCTGGCTTTTCTGGGCTACTACCTGCCCGAATCGCAGCTCAAGAGCAAGATCAAGAAGCGCCAGGAAAACATCGTCAAGGCGCTGCCCGATGCGCTCGACCTGCTGACGATCTGCGTTGAGGCGGGCTTGGGCTTCGATCAGGCCATGGGCAAGGTCTATGACAAATGGGACAATGAGCTGGCGCAAGCCTTTGGGCGCGTGATCCAAGAGATCGCCTACGGCAAGCTGCGCCGTGAGGCGCTGCGCGATATGGCTGCCAGCATGGATGTGCCTGACGTGACCAGCTTCACCGCAGCTATTATCCAGGCCGATCAGCTCGGCGTGAGCATCGGCAAGATACTGCGCATTCAATCTGACCAAATGCGCGTCAAGCGCCGCCAGCGCGCCCAAGAAAAAGCGCACCAGGCGCCCGTCAAAATGATGATCCCAATGGTCTTCTTGATCTTCCCTTCGATCTGGCTAGTGCTGCTCGGCCCATCGCTGATCATCGTCTTACAAGGCGGCTTTTGATCGCAATATGCCACGCCCGGCGCCGTTACCCGCCCGCGAGGCGGGTAACTTGTTCTATGCGCTCTGGCAGAGCGCGCTCGATTTCTTCTTCCCGCCACACTGCCTGGCCTGTGGGCGCATTGGCAGCCGTTACTGCCCGCATTGCCTGGCCGAGCTGCCTTTTCCGCCTATTCACTGCACGCCTGAAGATGCTTTGTGCCTATACGTTGCAGCGGCGCCTTTCGAAGGTGCCCTGCGCGATGCCATTCACGCGTTGAAATATGAAGGCGTACGCCAACTGGCGCCAATCCTTGCCGGGCGCATGGCCGAAGCCTTCGCTCAGTGTGACTTCCAAGCGCAGGCAATTGTGGCGCTGCCATTGCACAGCCAACGCCTAGCGCAGCGCGGCTATAATCAATCGGCCCTGCTGGCTCAGGCACTGGCAACGCACTTGAAATTGCCATACTTGCCTCAAGCGGCACAGCGCATTCGGCACACAGCACCGCAAGTCGGCTTGAATCGGCAGGAACGCGCTGCAAACGTAGCTGGCGCCTTCCAAGCTGACCCCGAATCTGTGCGCGGCTTGCGCCTGATCCTTGTGGATGACGTAGTGACTACAGGCGCAACCTTGCGCGCCTGCGCTGAGGCCCTGCGGCGCGCAGGCGCCACTGAAATTTGCGGCTTGAGTGTGGCAGTAGCTATCTTACATTGAACTACTCCAATTTCAGAAGGAAAGGGCTCTTAACAATGCCACAACGTATGGCGCTCTACATGCAGGATAAACACAACATCCAGTATGAGCTGGAGATGGCGCGCTACGCTGAAGAGCGCGGCTTTTCTGAAATCTGGCAGGCCGATACGCGCCTGGCACGCGATTGCATCGTCCTGATGAGCGCTTTTGCCGTCCAGACGCGCCGCTTGCGCATCGGCTCAGGCGTCTTGCCCATCTGGACGCGCAATCCTGCCGTGATCGCAGCAACTTTCAGCACGCTCTGGGAATTGGCAGGCAAAGCGCCTGATGGGCGTGGGCGTATTATGCTCGGCTTGGGCGCATGGTGGGAGCCAATTGCTAGCCGAGTGGGCGTGCGGCGTGAACGGTCGCTGGAGGCTATGCGCGAGTACGTTGAGTCGATTCGAGCGCTTTTCAGCATGCAAGAAGTCACCTATCAAGGCGAATTCGTCCATTTAGATCGCGTCAGGCTCGATGTCGCCTTTGGCGACGTCTCGCGGCGCGATATTCCGATCTACATCGGCGCGACTGGCCAGCGCATGCTGGAATTGGCGGGCGAGATCGCTGACGGCGTGGTGCTGAACTATGTGGTCTCGGTCGAGTATATCCGCGAGGCGATTGCGGCGGTTGAGAGAGGTGCGCAGCAGGCAGGGCGAACGCTAGCTGAGATCGATCGGCCTGAGCTGATCGTGTGTTGCCTTTCCGATGATGATCCAGCTGCAGCCATGCGCGAAGGCAAGAAGCTGGTCGCTTACTATCTCGGCACTGAGCCGCATATCATGAAGGCGAGCAAAGTGGACGAGGAGTTGATTCGGCGCGTGCAGCAAATCGTGGGCTGGCCAGCGACTGAAGCCGACTACGAGCGCGCCGCGCGAATTATCCCTGACTCAGTGGTGCGCAATCTGATGGCAGTCGGCACGAGCGAAGAATGCCGCGCTAAGGTGAAGGAATACATCGATGCCGGGGTAACTTGCCCAATCTTGTATCCGATGATGGACGATATCAAGCCTGTGATTGATGCCTTTGCCGACTGGGAACCTTAGGCTCTCAATTTTTGGGCGTTTACCGTCACTTCCTGCAGATTTCGGCCGCACGCCAGCTGCCTTTGTGCTATAGTTATAGCAACACATTGCCTGATGTGGGTAATTGACTCCAAGCACGGAGGTTGAGATGACTCTGAGTTCAATTTTGGGCTTTCTCTCGCTAGCGGGCTGGCTGGCAGTCCTGGCAGGTGTGGGCATTGCCATCAGCAACGCAGCGCAGAACCGCCCGACGCGCGGCGGTGTGGCGCTGGCTTTGTTGGGCTTAGTCGTGGGTGTAGCGTTCTTTCTGGCCAGCTCAGGTTTGGTGACGGTCGGCGCCACGCAGGTGGCGGTTGTTTTTCAGGCGATTGGCGGCGATCCTGCTGAGGGCAATTTATGGAAGACGCCGCTTGGGCCAGGCGTGCATATCATCTTGCCTATCATCAACGAGCCGATCCTATACACCACAGCTGTCCAAAACTACACCATGTCTCGCGTCGTTGATGAAGGGCAAATTCGCCGTGCTGATGCCGTCGAGGCGCGCACGCGAGATGGTCAGCAAGTGCTGATTGACGTCTCAGTGCTCTATCGGATCGATCCGAATCTGGCCAATACCCTGCATCGCAAGTGGCAGAATCGCTATGAGAACGATTTTGTGCGCCCGACTGTGCGCTCAGCTGTGCGCGAAGCCGTGGCGAGCTACAGCGTGAACGATCTGTACGGCGGCACTACCTTGATCACGACAACGGATGCGGCTACAGGCCAGACGCGCACTGAGCAAGCTATCTCCAAGCTACCTGAGCTGCAACGTCGCTTGAATGAACAGCTGAAGCCCGTCTTCGCTGAGAATGGCTTGTTCTTGCAAGAGCTGCTGCTGCGCGAGATCACCTTCAGCGAAGAATTCATCCGCGCCGTGGAAGCCAAGCAAGTGGCTGAGCAACAAGCCGAGCAGGCCAAGCGCGAAGCGGAGCGCGCTCGTACCCTGGCAGAAGGCGAAGCCAATGCGCTGCGCGAGCGCGCCGCTGGCGAAGCTGAGGCATTGCGCACGCGCGCGGCCGGTGAAGCGGCTGCGATCATCGCTCGGGCCGAGGCTGAAGCCAAAGCGCTTGCGCTGATCAACGCCGAGCTGAGCAAGAATCCGCTGCTGCTGCAATGGCGTTACATCGAGCAGATCGCGCCGAACATCAGCATGATCCTGCTGCCGAGCAACACGCCTTTCCTCTTCGATATCGAGCAGCTGATACAACAAGCAGGCGCAACACGCCGTTAATTTGGCACACCTTGCCCTGCCCTTGGGCAGGGCAAGCCTTTCGGAGCCACGCGATGAAGTTCTTCCGCACTCTTGCCCAATGGCTCAGCGGCACGCCAGCTGGCGCTGCGCAAGGCGATATCGGCTTGTATTACTACGTCAGAGTGCGCCGCAGCGGCGAAGTAGTGCGCATCCGCATCAATCCCAACAACGATCTCTCGCTGACCGATGATGAGAGCGGCTACTTCGTGCGCAAGGTCGCTGTTGGCACGCGCAGCTTCGAGCGCGTTGAGCTAGAAGTGACTTATGACAAGAATCGCAGAGTGATCGACGTCCAAGTGCAAGGCGGCGATTTAGTCGATCAGGCAGCTTACGAGGCTGATCAAGCTGCGCAAGCCGCTAAAGAGCGCTAAGCCTTAGTGGCGCTATAGTGCGCTTGCAAGCTGCGCACGCGCAAGGGCTTCTTGCGTAAGGCTTGAATGCCTTGTACAGCCGCTTGCGCAGCCGAGAGCGTTGTCACGATCGGCACGCGGTATTTAGCCGCGGCGTTGCGGATGAAGCGGCCGTCATCGTGCGCTTGGCCGCCTAAGGACGTATTGATGACCAGCTGAATGGCGCCGTCGCGCAGCGCATCCAAAATGGCTGTGCTGCCTTCGCTGACTTTGGCGATGGTCGTGACAGGCAAGCCGACGTTGCGCAAGAAGCGCGCCGTGCCTGCTGTGGCGATCAGCTCAAAGCCGAGTTTATGCAGATCGCGCGCAATTTTCGCCGCAGCGCTCTTGTCGAAGTCATTAACTGTGATCAGCACGCGGCCGCTGAGCGGCAAGGCCATATCTGCGGCGCTCTGCGACTTGGCGAAGGCGTGACCGAACGAGGAAGCGTGCCCCATGACTTCGCCTGTGCTGCGCATCTCAGGCCCGAGCCGCGCCTCGCTATCGAGCAGCTTACGGAACGGCAAGACGGCCTCTTTGACGAAAAAGCCGTCCACTTTTGGCTCTTGCGTGAAGCCAATCTCGCGCAGCGAGCGCCCGACGGCGATCTCAGCGGCATAGCGCGCCAAGGGTACGCCCGTTGCCTTGCTCACAAAAGGTGTGGTGCGGCTGGCGCGCGGATTCACCTCTAGCACATAGACCACATCGTTCTTGATGGCGAATTGAATGTTGAATAAGCCGCGCACGCCGAGCGCCAAGCCGATCCGCTCGGTATACTCGCGGATTTGGTCGAGATAGTAGTAGCTGATCTTGTAGGGCGGCAGCACGCACGCTGAATCGCCGCTGTGAATGCCCGCTTCTTCAATGTGCTGCATAATGCCGCCAATAGTGACGCGCTCACCGTCGCACAAGGCGTCCACGTCTACCTCAAAGGCATCGTCCAGGAACTGATCGATCAGCACGGCCTGGCCGTCCCAAGCGATATCGCCCGTCTCCAGCACAGAGGCTATCTGCTCGCGATTGAAGCAAATCGCCATGCCACGCCCGCCCAGCACATAGCTCGGCCGCACTAACACAGGATAGCCGATCTGCTCAGCCGCCTTGAAGAGCGCCTCAGGTGAGCGCGCAATTTGCCCTTCCGGCTGCGGAATATCCAGTTGGCGCATGAATTGGTTGAAGCGCTCGCGATCCTCAGCGGTCTCAATCGCTTCAATCGGCGTGCCGAGGATTGGCACGCCTGCGTCGGCCAATTGGCGCGCAATGTTCAAAGGCGTCTGGCCGCCGAACTGAACCAACACACCCTGTGGACGTTCCGTCTCGACCACGTTCAGCACGTGCTCAAAGGTCAGCGGCTCAAAGTAGAGCCGATCGGCTGTGTCGTAATCTGTGCTGACCGTCTCAGGATTGTTGTTGATCATGATTGTCTCGTAGCCTAATGCGCTGAGCGCATAGCAAGCGTGAACGCAGCAATAATCGAACTCGATACCCTGCCCGATCCGATTTGGACCGCCGCCGAGGATCACGATCTTCGGACGTTCGGTCGGCATTGCTTCGCAATCGCGCTCATAGGTGCTGTATAGATAGGGCGTGTAGGCCTCAAACTCAGCAGCGCACGTATCTACGCGGTAGAAGTGTGCCACAGCGCCTGCTGCTTTGCGCTCGGCGCGCACTGCCGTCTCAGTTGTGCCGAGCAGCTTTGCCAGGTATCGATCAGTGAAGCCGAGCTGCTTCCAGCGCTTCCAGTGACGCTCGCCACGCTCATATTGG
>RFIM01000211.1 GCA_003695215.1 Chloroflexota bacterium | reverse complement strand
TTATGAAGCCCTTTCAGATCAAACGGAAGACCGCGCGCGGTCAGTCGCTAGTGGAATATGCGCTGATCGTCGTGCTGGTGGTGGCAGCCATTGCGCTGGCATTTGCGCTGGTTCCACTTGAGAACGCGATCAGCAATGTGTTCGATGAGGCCATTGCAGGCGTGCTGAATCTGACAGTGACGCCGCGCAGCACGCTCAACCAGACTGAATTTTGGCGTCTGGTGACGGAAGTGGCCTCGATCACGCCGCAGACGCGCATTGCGGCCACAAACACCGTGCCTGCAGGCGCACAGCCGACCTTCACGCCGACGCGCCTGCCGACCAACACACCTGAGCCAACAGTGACAGGCACGCCGCCAACACCGACCAACACGCCAACACAGCGACCGCCAGCCACACCTTCCGACCAGGAATTCAGCTATCCGTTCTATGATGCCGGTGATCGACTCGGCGCCTGGCATGTCGGCTTCACTAACGTCATCAACCGAACGGCGCTGTGGACGGTTGAGTACTTCAATGGGCCGACGGACGCCAACTGGTTCCCTGGCATTCCTGCTTCCACAGAGTATTTGTTCTGGCCTCAAGATATTGACCAGACGTGGGCAGGCGTTCCCAATGGCTCAATTCTCAACCCTGATAACTGGAGCGTCCGCTACAGCGCCACTATTCCTCTAGAGAACTTCAACTACCAAATCCGCCTGCGTTCAAAGTCACTGGCGCGCGTCATTATTAACGGTGTGACGGTAGCGCAAATTACACAGGATACAGGCAGCCTTGAGCGCTCTGTGGTCACGGACTACGCAGGCGCGGTCGGCACAGCCGATGTGCGCATTGAAATGCGCGACATCAGCGGTGAAGCCTCCATCAGCGTTGTCTTCAACCGTCTGGCCGATCGTGGCACCTGCGATTGGCGCTTGAGCAACGTGCAGCCGCATAGCGCGCCTTCGCAGTATGCCGATAGCATTGGCAGCTACGCTGTTGATTCAGACTGCCATCTACGGCTGCGCGGCTTCATCAGCATTCCTGATACAGCCACGCCACGCTTGGTCTTCTGGGAACGCTGGGCGCTCAGCACACAGGACGCCACCTATGTCGGTATCCGCGATTACGACGATCCGAATGCGGCATGGGTGTGGATGACCGTGAACACAGGCGCGAACAGCAACATGAACTGGAAGCGCCGCGTCTACAACATGATGGACTTCAATGGCACGGACTGGCGCGGCAAGCGCATCGAGATCGCTTTCCGCGTCGAGAGCGTTGACGCCAACGTGGCTGATGGCTGGTATATTGATGATATCGCTATCGAGAACGATACAACGCGCTTGTACACCATTGGCTTCTCTGATCCTGTGGATAACCCTGCCATCTCGCTTGCCAACTGGCTGAACGAATGCTCGTGGCAGCTGACAACGACAAAGAAATATGCCGGCGCTAGCGCTTGGGCGAGCAATCCTGGCACGAACTACCAGAACAATGCCGACTGTGCCTTGACCTTGAACGGCCTGGTGGACTTGACCGCGTACTCAGCAACGAGCCCTGAGACGCTAGAGCTATCTTTCTACAGCGATGTAGCGCTCGCTAGCGTGACCGACCGCGTGGTGGTTGAATGGGCGCCTGAAGGCTCAGACACATGGACTGCCCTGCGTCCGTTCGGCTCGGCTGATAATTTTGTCGCGCAGGCGATTACAGCGCCGTGGCGGCAAGTTTCAGTGCGCTTGAATGAGCAGAAAGGCTTGCGTTTCCGATTGCGCTTCCGCCTGATCAGCGATAATGACGGCAACACAGCTGCGGGCTGGTTCATTGACAACATCGAACTGCGCGAGCGCACGGTCACAGTGTTAGGCATTCCTTTCGATGAGCCATTCAACGATACCAACCGTTGGATTCTGAGTGGCGCATGGGGCTTGACGAGTGGCACAGGCGCGCCCAATCGCAGCGCACCTTCTGCCCTGGCTGATAGCCCTGGCATCGGCGTGACCTATGTTGTGCCTTCCGAGACCACAGCTGAGCTCAATCCCGCCATTATGCTGATCGGCTCGAGCAAACCTGTGTTGACCTTCTGGACGTATTGGCAAGCGGCTAGCGCCAACTTGTATGTGGAGATCTCGACTGACGACGGCGAGACATGGACGGATGTGTGGCGCAAGATAGTTGGCGGCAGCGGTTACGATGATGTGGAGGCACAGCTGGCATGGCAGCGCGTCAAGGTCGACCTCTCTGCCTATAACACGGCAGTCATCCGCCTGCGCTTCCGCATTCAAGCCGTAGGCGGCATGCCTGACGATGGCTGGTACATTGACGATCTGCGCATCGCAGAAGACGAAACGAACGTCTATGCGCTTGCAGCCGGCCCACTGCTGGAGTCCTTCGAGAACGACGATGCCATCCTGGAGTGGTTCAACGGCGGCACGTGGCAGATCACCGATGAGCATGGGCGCAACAACACCAAGGCTTGGTCAGATAGCCCTGCCTCGATCTACATCAAGCCGAGCCGCAGCGTGCTAGAGCCGCGTTATGGCATCGACTTGCGCGGCACAACCAAGCCGACTCTATACTTCTGGACGCGCTTCGATCTCAACACGAGCGATCAGCTGCTGGTTGAGGCTTCTCGGGATAACGGCTTCACTTGGTCGAATGTGCTGTGGAATAATATCTCAGGAGATATCATCGAGTGGGTGAATCTGGGCTGGCATCGTGTGCAAGTTGACCTGACGCCCTTCATCCAGACTGAGCCGACCGATCCGCCACTGCGCCTGCGCTTCCGCCTGCAAGCGCTCAACACTATGCCCAGCGCTGATGGCTGGTACATCGACGACTTCACGCTCTACGATCGGTCGCTCATGCCAGAGTTCGGGCAAAATCTATCCGATCCTTTCGATGACTTCCGCAACTGGATTGTGGAAGGCGACTGGACAACCGTGCCTGACCAGTTCACAGGTTGGGAATATCAGCCTGCCAGCTTCGTGCCACAGCCGCTGATGCTGAGCGGCATGACCGAACCGACCACCAACTGGATCGGTGACTACTGGCATACGCCGCCGCCGACGGCTTCAGGGCAGACGGCTCGCGTGGCAATCTGGGGCTGGCCAGCAGGCTCAAACGTGAATATCCCGACTACATCGCCCAATATTGCTCGCGATACCTCCGTTGGCGAGATCAACTTCGACTACTCGCAGAATCTTGAGCAGTTGCCCTATCCCGATACAGTGACGCAGTGGTTTGTGAGCGGCCTGGCCAATCACGAATGGTATATCATGCGTTGGCAACGCCGCTACCGCGTCACACAGCCTGGCGAGTACATGCTGCGCCTGCGCTTCGCTGGCGGCGCCCGCCTGTACATCAATGACGTGCTGCAGACGCCGCGCGGCGATCTGCCCAAGCCATATTGGACAGTCGGCGCAGTGGCTACACAGCCTTGGTCAGTCGATCCCGATGTGCGCTCGCACTTCTACACCTACACTTTCAACAGCGGCGTAGACTATGACATCCGCGTCGAGTACTATCACACCACAGCGGCGCAGTCGGGCGGCGGGCGCATCGAGTTCAGCATTGCAGAGCGCTCGTCGATTGCACGCACCAGCGCGCCTGGGCAGCCTTACAGCACCTTCCATCGCACCAGCATCATCCTGAACGGCTATCTCAATATCCCTGCGGGCAAAGTTGGCAATATCCGCTATAATGAGCGCTTCAGCTTCACTGATGAGGACTACGGCAAAGTCTACTACTCGTTGGATGAAGGCTTCACATGGACCGAAGTCACGCCAATGCGCCGCAGCAAAAACAATCCGCAAGGCGGCAGCTGGAGTCTCGGCTCGCTGCAAGACTGGGTAGATACCTCGTTCTTGATCACAGATACAAGCGGTGGTCGATTCAGCACGCCACAGCGCGTCTTAGTCAAATTCGAGCTAGACTCGCGCACTAACTCTGCTGTGGACGACGGCTGGTGGCTGGACAACTTCCAGTTCACTGCAACGGATTCGATTGCCAACATGCCGCCTGTCTCCACAAATGCTGTCATCAGCACAGTCACCAACACGCAGGGCGCAGCCATACCGTACGTGGAAGATCAACCTGGTGATACGCATACCTTCACGGTGCTGACGCAGCCTGTGCGCGGCACAGCTGGCGTCTCGACTGGCGGTAGCCAGCTGATCTATCAGCCGCCATCTGAGTGGACGGGCACAGTCAGTTTCACCTACCGCGCCACTGATCAAGGCGGGCTCTCGCGCATCGGCACAGCCATTGTTTATGTGCGCCCGTACTTCTTCCGCGGCGTGAATATTGGCACTTGGGACAGTAGCCAGACGCCCGAAGTGACCATCAATGGCAGGCTGTGGAATAACATGAGCACAGGGCAGGCGTGGAGTGATCAAGCGACTGAGACCTTCAATAGCAGCCTGACTATCACGCCACCGCAGGATGCTAACACTACAACCATGCTGCGCTCCTGCATACGCGCTAACAGCGATGTTAATGCCCAGGTCGGCATCAATAACATCCCAGAGGGCATTTACAGCGTCTACGTTTGGACAGTTGAGACCAACACCACGTCACAGACCTTCGATCTGCACTTCGGTTGGAATCCTGATGTGCGTTGGGTCAACGATCACAACAATCCGCTGGGTCAATTCACGCGGCATGGGCCGCTCAACATCGTGCATGCAGGTGGCAGTATGCACGTCCGCTTCCCTGGCAACGGTACAAATCGGCGCGGCTGCATCGCAGGCGTGGAGATTTGGCGTGGCGCCGACCCTGAGAATTGGTCTTCAGCCGATATCGGCTGGACGATCTCTTCAAGCCGCGTGAACGGCAAGGGTTCAACAACGTTTGTCAATGCCTCAACCATCAGCGTCACTGGCTCAGGCCAGGATATCTGGGAAACAGAAGATGGCTTCCGCTACACTTGGTTGTACGAGATGGGCAATGTCGAGATCGTCGCGCGCGTCGTTTTCAACCAGATCTCGACTTCGGATTGGAACAAGGCAGGCTTGATGATCCGTGGCGGGCCTGATCGCTCTCGGGCACATGCGTCGATCGTCTACACCAATGCCAATAGCCCAACCGATGCCGGGCGTGTCTCCTTCCAGCGTAGGCGCTGGTGGGGTAACACAAGTGAAAGCACTACTACCGGCGATGTCACTTCCTCGATCAACCAGCCTGTCTGGCTGAAGTTGGTGCGCGAAAGCACAAGCTACACCGCTTTCTACTCTCTAGACGGCGTCAACTGGACTCAAGTCGGCAGTGCGGTCACCATAGATGGCGGAAACATCTACGACTCGGACTTCATGATCGGCTTGGCGGTCACCTCTCACTTAGATGGACAATTCGCCACGGCGACCTTCGACAACATCCAGATCATACGCCGCTGAGCGCAACGCCTAGTCATCCAGTTAGGGCGAGTCTCGAGACTCGCCCTAACTTTTAGGGATAGCAGCTGATGGCGCCTTTTGCTATCATGAGCGCTTGTTTCTCGTTCTGCACACAAGTGAGCGTCTTCTGAAATGTTACTCGATGTCGTCTGGATCGCAGTCGGCCTGGCAGGGCTATTTTTTGGCGGCAATTGGCTTGTGAAAGGCGCAGCGCGCCTGGCACAAACTCTGGGCCTCTCGCCAATCGTGATCGGCCTGACTATCGTCGCCTACGGCACGTCCATGCCTGAGCTGCTGGTGAGCCTACAAGCAGCGCTTGGCGGCAATGCTGATATCTCGATGGGAAATGTCGTCGGCTCAAACATCGCCAACATCGGCTTGATCATTGGCGCTAGCGCGCTGATCTTCCCGATGTTTGTGCAATTGCAGTTCTTGAATCGCGAGATTCCGATCATGATCGGCGTCTCGCTCTTGCTTTTCGCCCTAGCAGGAGATGGTCAGATCAGCCAGCTAGATGGCCTGCTCTTCATGGCAGGCGCTATCGGCTATACAGCGTTCTCTTACCTGATGGCGAAGCGTGAATCGCCTGAGCTGCTGCGCCAAACACAAGAATTCACAGCTGTGATTGCGAAGCCGACTAACAGGCTGCTCAACGATCTGTTTCTTGTCGGCATCGGCATTGTAGTGCTGCTGTTCGGCTCGGATCGGCTCGTGCTGGGCGCTGTGAACATTGCCGAGGCGCTCGGCGTGCCGCAGATTGTGATCGGCATCACGCTTGTGGCAGTCGGCACTTCACTGCCAGAATTGGCGACATCTGTGATAGCCGCTTTCAAGCGAGAGAGCGAGATCGCTATTGGCAACGTCGTCGGCTCGAACATTTTCAATATTCTCGCCATTCTTGGCATTGCAGGCACAATCATACCGATCAATGTCAATCCGCGTCTGCTGCAAATCGACATGTTCGTCATGATCGGCTTCGCTGTTGTGCTGCTCATCTTCTGCCTCAACCGTCGGATCAGCCGCCCCGAGGCACTAGTGCTCCTAGGAGCCTATACAGCCTTCACTATCTACACCTTTTTGCCGCGCTGAGTCCGAGCTGATGACGTTTCGTTCGCCTTCCGAGTTTTTGCGGCACGCAGCGCGCGGTCTAATGGCGCGGCTTGGGCAGTTGGGCGCACAGCTTGGCTGGCAACCGAATGCGATCACGCTTTTGGGCTTGTTGCCCGCGCTGATCGCGGCGCTCCTAGCAGCTCAGGGACAATTCGTCGCCGCTGGTGTCGTCCTGCTGATCGGCGCGCCGCTGGATGCCTTAGATGGCGCTGTAGCGCGCGCTAAAGGTAACCAAACGCGCTTCGGTGCGCTGCTCGACTCGACTGTCGACCGTTATGTTGACGCGCTGCTTTTTGGCGGCATTGGCTGCGCCTTGGCAGGTGCGGGCGATATCAGCGGCGTGCTGTTAGCCTTCGGCGCGCTCAGCGGCGCCTATGCCGTTAGCTATGTGCGCGCGCGCGCCGAAGGGCTGGCCATCGGCTCGATCAAAGACGGCTTGTTTGATCGCCCAGCGCGCCTGATCGTGCTAATTCTTGCATTGCTGACGGGCGCATTGACGCTCGGTTTGCTGATCCTGGCAGTTGGCGCGCACTTGACCGCGCTGCAGCGCCTATGGATCGCCTTTCGCATCGCGAACAGAGATGACGTGCAGGCATGATCGGGCAGCCCTTCTACGGCGCGATCGTTGTGCTGGCAGTTTGGCTAGGCATGGAAGTCGCCGCTCGGCTTGCCAAGCGGCGCGGCTTGCCGGCAGAGCATGTGTGGCGCGCTATGCTTTGGATGGCGCCATGTGCCCTGCTCGGAGCGCGGCTGTGGTTCATCTTGCTGCCGCCAGAGGCCGTTGTGGCGCTCGGGCGCACTACACAGTGGCTGCTCACTAATTTCTTCGATCTCAATCAAGGCGGCGTGGCGATCTGGACGGGCGGGCTAGGCATTTTTGGCGCTGTGATTGGCGGCGGCGCCGCGATGTGGTTCTACGCGCGCCGTCATAAACAGCCGCTCGGCGCTTGGCTCGAGATCGCCGTGATCGCACTGGCCGTTGGTCAGACTGTCGGCCGCCTTGCCAATGGGTTGAACGGCGAGCATTACGGCGTGCCAACTGACCTGCCCTTTGGCGTCCTGATCGCTGAGCGGGCGCGCGTTGGCCTCTACAGCGATTTGGCGCGCTTTCCACCAGAGACGACGCGCTTTCATCCTGTCTGGCTGTATGAAATGCTGCTGACAGGCGCGCTCGCCTTCGGATTGTGGCGCACATGGCGCGCCAAGACGGCGCATAACGGGGATTTGGCGCTGTGGTACCTCCTTTTCTATTGTGGCGGACGCTTCTTCTTGGAGGGCCTTAAGGTCAATGTGCCGCGCATCGGCGCAGCAAACGCCATGCAAATTGTCTGTGCGCTGTGCGCGGCGGCGGCTGCGCTAAGGCTGCTGAGGCGCTGAGCTCGGGACTATCCTCAAGGATATCCGCACGAGCAGCCTGCTTGGATTCTCCTAAAGCTATCACAACGCATCAGGGCGCGTTATTATCAAAGGCTGAGACTTTCGCTCAGAAAATGGTGAGCCGTGCCGCTGATCGCTCTCGATGCTCGATTGAATGCCTACCGCGAAGGCGGAATCGCCGAATATACGCGCCATCTGGCTGAGAATCTGGCAGGCCTTGATCCCGAAGGCGCTTATGCGCTGATCCAGCACGTGCGTATGCGCACGCCGTTGCTCAAGGCGCCGAATTGGCAGTTGTGGCATGCCTTCACGCCGCCACACCATCGCTTTGAGCGCATCGCCCTAGCCCTCGAGCTGGCACGCTGGCGCCCGACTCTTCTGCACAGCCCTGATTTCATTCCGCCGCGTTTCGGCGCCCGTCACTTTGTGATCACTGTTCACGACCTGACTTTTCTGCGCTACCCGCACTTTCAAACAGCCGATAGCTTGCGCTATTATCGCGGCAACTTCGCTGCAGCCTTGCGCCAAGCCGCGCACATCCTGACCAACGCTGAGGCGATCAAAAACGAGCTGATCGATCTCGGTGTGCCAGAGCAGCGCATCAGCGTCCATCCGCTCGGCGTTGACCATACACGCTTCCGTCCTCTGCCCGAATCTGAAGTTCGGCGGCTTCTAGCGGCGCGCAAAGTGCCACCTGGTTGTGTATTATTCGTAGGCACGTTTGAGCCGCGTAAAAACTTGAGTGGCTTGCTACAAGCATACGCCGTGTTGCGCCAAAAACTGGCCGATGCGCCGCCTTTGCTGTTGATCGGGCGGCGCGGCTGGCTCTATCAAGAGATTTTCGCGCAAGCGAAGGCGCTCGACTTAGATGATCATCTGATCTGGTTGGAGAACTTGCCGTCGGCTGAGCTACCTGCCTTCTACAACGGCGCAGCAGTCTTGGTGCAGCCATCATTCTATGAAGGCTTCGGCTTTCCGCC
>RFIM01000210.1 GCA_003695215.1 Chloroflexota bacterium | reverse complement strand
TCGCTGTTGCCAAGTCGCCGAGCGTGCCCGAGAGCTGCATCAAGAGTTGGCGCGCATAAGCGGCGTGTTGGTCAACAGCCACGCGGATGCCGAACCCGAACTCAGCGTTATCTTCGAACAGCGAGTTTGACCAAGCGGGCCCGTAGCCTTCTGCGTTGGCTGTCCATGGCGTGGTTGGCATGTTGCCGCCATAGATGGATGAGCAGCCCGTCGCGTTTGCCACGATCATGCGATCGCCGAAGAGCTGAGTCGCCAACTTGATGTAAGGCGTCTCGCCGCAGCCGCTGCAGGCGCCGCTGAATTCAAAGAGCGGCTGTTGGGCCTGCTGTTGGCGAATGCTGGTGGCTTTGATCAGGCGGCGATCGACTTCGGGCAGGCTGAGGAAGAATTCCCAGTTGGCGCGCTCGCTCTCGCGCAGTGGCGGCTGCGGGCGCATGTTGATGGCGCGCAGATTCGCGGCGCTTTTGCTTTTGGCAGGGCAGACATCCACGCAGATGCCGCAGCCTGTGCAATCCTCAGGCGAGACCTGAATGGTGTATTTCAAGCCGTGCCAATCGGTATCTTTAGCGTCGGTCGCTTTGAAGGTCGGCGGCGCTTGTGCCAGCAGCTCAGGCTGATAGGCTTTGATGCGGATCACGGCGTGTGGGCAGACCATGGCGCACTTGCCGCACTGGATGCAGATATCAGGCTCCCAGACTGGAATCTCAAGGGCGAGGTTGCGCTTCTCATACTTGGTAGTGCCGACGGGATAGGTGCCATCTGGCGGGAAGACGCTGACGGGCAGCAGATCGCCGCGCCGTGCCGTCATCTCGCCTAGCACGTTACGCACAAACTCAGGCGGATTGCCGACCAAAGGCGGCAGCAAGGCGCGCTCGCTAGTGACCCGATCAGGGACGCGCACTTGGTGCAGCCGCTCCAGCGTGCTATCCACAGCGCGCAGGTTCATCTGCACGATTTCCTCGCCTTTCTTACCGTAGGTCTTCTCAATGGCGTGCTTGATCTGCGCGATGGCTTCATCGCGCGGCAGGACGCCTGCGATGGCGAAGAAGCACACCTGCATAACCGTATTGATGCGCCCTTTCATGCCGTTCTCAGCGGCAACTTTGTAGGCGTCAATCACGTAGAACTTCAAGCGCTTAGCGATGATCTGCTCTTGGACGCGGCGCGGCAAGCGATCCCAAATTTCCTCAGGGCCATAGGGCGTATTGAGCAGGAAGGTGCCGCCTTCCACAGCATCGCGCAGGATGTCATAGCGTTCCAGGAAGTTCGGCTGATGGCAGGCGACGAAATTCGCCTTTGTGATCAGGTACGTGCTGCGGATCGGCTGCTTGCCAAAGCGCAGATGCGAGATGGTCATGCTGCCGGACTTCTTCGAGTCGTAGACGAAGTAACCTTGCGCGTAATTATCGGTATTCTCGCCGATGATCTTGATTGAGTTCTTGTTGGCGCCGACAGTGCCGTCCGCGCCAAGCCCGTAGAATAGCGCACGGACTGTCGTCTCAGGCTCGATTGAGAAATCAGGATCGAAGGCCAGGCTAGTGTGGCTGACATCGTCGATGATGCCGATAGTGAAGTGATTCTTCGGCTTCGGCTGCGCCAAATTTTCGTAGATCGCCTTGACCATGGCGGGCGTGAACTCTTTGCTGGAGAGGCCATAGCGTCCGCCGACTATGCGCGGCAAAGGCGCGCTTCCCCAGTTCTCATACAGCGCATTGACCACGTCTAGATAAAGCGGCTCGCCGCCTGAGCCAGGCTCTTTAGTGCGATCCAGCACGGCGATAGCGCGGACGCTCTTGGGCAGCGCGTCTGCGAACAACGCCGCTGCGAATGGGCGGAACAAGCGCACTTTGAGCACGCCGAGCTTTTCGCCACGCGCATTCAAATAGTCGATTGTCTCATGGACGGTCTCGGCGCCGCTGCCCATGATCACAATGACGCGATCGGCCTCGGGCGCGCCATAGTACTCGTAGAGCTTGTAGCTTCTGCCCGTCAGCGCCGCGAACTGATCCATAGTCGCTTGCACAATCTGCGGGCAAGCAGCATAGTACGGATTGACAGTCTCACGGGCTTGGAAGTAGGTATCGGGATTCTGAGCGGTGCCGCGCACGACAGGATGATCGGGCGAGAGAGCGCGCGCCCGATGCGCGGCGATCAAGCTATCATCGATCATGGCGCGCAGCACGTCATCGTCCACTACGGCGATCTTCTGGACTTCGTGCGAAGTGCGGAAGCCATCGAAGAAGTGCAGGAAGGGCAAGCGCGCCTTGAGCGTGGCTGCGTGTGCGATTAGAGCGAGATCGTGCGCTTCCTGCACTGAATTTGAAGCTAGCATTGCCCAGCCTGTTTGGCGCGCTGCCATGACGTCTTGGTGATCGCCGAAGATGCTCAGCGCTTGGGCTGCAATCGAGCGCGCCGCGATGTGGAAGACGGTCGGCGTCAGCTCGCCGGCGATTTTGTACATATTCGGGATCATCAGCAGCAAGCCTTGCGAGGCTGTAAAGGTTGTGGCGAGCGCGCCTGCCTGCAGCGCGCCATGAATGGCGCCAGCAGCGCCGCCTTCGCTTTGCATCTCAACCACTTGCGGCACGCTTCCCCACAGATTCGGTTGCCCAAGACTCGCCCATTCGTCAGCCCATTCGCCCATCGGCGAAGATGGCGTGATCGGATAAATGGCGATCACTTCGCTCAGCTTATAGGCGATCCGAGCGACTGCCTCGTTGCCATCAAGCGTGATGTACTCGGTCATTCTTCTAGCTCTCCTAGCTCGTCTAACTGCTTTAAGTAGGCAAAAACGCGCGCCGCTTCTTCGGGATCAACTACGCTGAGCGCAAAGCCGACGTGAACGATCACGTAATCGCCGACTTTCGCCTCAGGCGTGTAGGCGAGATTGACTTCCTTGACGACGCCGCCGAAGTTCACGCGCCCTGTGCGGAAGAGCGGATCGGCATCGTTAATGCTGATCAATTGTCCAGGGACTGCCAGACACATTCAGGCCTGCTCCTTGTGATCAAACGCGCGGCGCGCTGCGATCGCTTGCCCATAGGCGATGCCGCCATCGTTGGGCGGCACTTGCGCCGACCAAAACGGCACGAAGTCTGCTCGCCTCAAAGCTGCGACCGCGCCTGCCAACAACAGACGGTTCTGAAAGCAACCGCCACAGAGCGCTACGCGCTCCAGCGCGGCGGCGCGCGCCTGTGCCAGGATGACCGCGCATAGCGTTTGATGAAAACGCCGCGCTATATCCGCCACAGAGACGCCTTGCCGCCACTCGCGCATGATTGCCTCAAAAACCTGTGCATAGTCTATGATTCGCACCGACTCGCCGTTCACAGTAGTGATGGTTGTCACTTCAAAAGGGTAAGATTCATCAGTATTAGGCGCTGCTTCTAGCGCCGCGAACTCAAGGCGCATGGCCGCCTGACCTTCAAAGCTCATGCGCTGATTCAGGTCAAGTAGGCTGGCCACAGCATCGAACAACCTGCCGACGCTGCTGGTGTATGGTGCGTTCAGGCCGCGTTGCAGCGCCTGCCGCAGAATGCTCAGCTCAGCGGCGCTGAAGGCGCGCAAGGTCGGCAGATCGCTCAGCCATTCAGGCAGCGCGCAGCCGTACATCTGCCAAAGGGCGCCGAGCGCGCTGCGGCGTGGCTCACGGGCAGCCGCTTCGCCGCCGATCAGCGGGAAGGCACGCCATGTGCCGATCCGCTTGAAGGCCTGCGCCGTTACCTGCAAAAATTCGCCGCCCCAGATCGTCCCATCTGTGCCATAGCCTGTGCCATCCCATACAACTGCCAGGAACGGCGGCCTGATGGCGTTTTCTGCCATACAGGCGAGCGCATGCGCGTGATGATGCTGGACGCGCAAGAGCGGCACAGCCTGCTCTATGGCGAGCTGCTCGGCATGGCGCGTGCTGAGGTAGTCAGGATGCGCATCACAGACGATCAAGCGCGGCTGTACGGCGTGCATGTGCGCCAGATCGCGCAAGGTCTGGCTGAAGGCGCGTTCGCTCTCAGCGTTCTCCAGATCGCCAATATGCTGGCTGAGGATCAGGCGTTCCGCCTCAGCGATAGCGAGTGTGTTTTTCTGGTGCGCGCCAACTGCGATCAACGGCGGCAGCGACGTGCCTGAAGGCACAGGCACGGGCAAGGGCGCATAGCCGCGCGCTCGCCGCAGGAGCAGCGGCTTGCCAAGTGCGATACAGGCGACTGAATCGTCCACGGCGCGTGCGATAGGACGATTGTGTACCAGGAATATATCGGCGATCCTGCCGAGCCGCGCCAAGGCTTCAAATTCATCGATGCAGATTGGCTCGCCGCTCAGATTGCCGCTGGTCGCTACGATTGGGAAACCGAGATCGCGCATGAGCAGATGATGTAGCGGCGTATAGGGCAGCATCACGCCGAGATACGGATTGTGTGGTGCAACGGTTTCGGCTAGCTCAGTTGTGCGCCGCTTGAGCAGCACAATCGGCGCTGCAGCTGAGGTCAACAGCGCCGCTTCCTGCTCATCTACAAAGCATAGCTGCTGCGCTGTCTCTAGATCGGGCAACATGACCGCAAAGGGCTTCTCAGGGCGCTGCTTGCGCAGGCGCAAAGCGCGCACAGACTCAGCGTTGCGCGCATCGCACAGCAGCTGGAAGCCGCCTAAGCCTTTCAGCGCCACGATCTGGCCGTCGCGCAAGGCCTTTTCGGCCAGCTGAAGCGCTTCTTCGCGCTCTGCTAGCACCTTGCCGCGCGCCGACCACGCCGCAAGCTGTGGGCCGCAGTGCGGGCAAGCGGTCGGTTGCGCGTGGAAGCGCCGATCGAGCGGATCGTCATACTCAGCGCGGCAGGCAGGGCATAAAGCAAAGGCGCGCATGGTCGTATTCGGGCGGTCGTAGGGCAGGCTGAGGATGACGCTATAGCGCGGGCCACAATGGGTGCAGTTGATGAACGGATAGCGATAGCGTCGATCGGAGGGATCGAACAGCTCGCGCAGGCAATCGGCGCATGTAGCTAGATCGGGCAGGATCAACGCTGTCTTCTCGCCTTCTAGCTGGCTATGCCGAATCTCGAAGGTCAGCTCGCCGCAGGGCGGAATTTCGCGCTGATCGAGGGCTGTGATCAGCGCGTGCGCAGGTTTTTCGTCTGGCAGGCGCGCCAAGAAGGCTTGAAGCGCTTCAGGCGCGCCTTCAATCTCGACGATCACGCCGTGCGGCGCATTGACGATCCAGCCGCCGAGCGCCAATGAACGCGCCAAGCGATAGATGAACGGACGAAAGCCGACGCCCTGCACAACACCGCTCAGCGTCAGGCGCAAGCGTTGCCTTGTCAAGGTACCTCGTCACTATGCTCGCTCAGCAAGCCCATGACGAGATGGAGTGCCTGTGGCAGCGCTTGTGCCACAGGCGCTGAGAGCTGCTCGCTGAAGCCAAATGCCTGCGCGCCAATGGCGACCAGCGCGCTACGCGGCTGCGCGCCATACAGCGCTTTCGCGAGTCCTAGCAGCGCCGACGGCGCTGTGTGGTGCGCCGAGCACGCTTGCTCAGCAGCCGCATCGAGCGGCTGCACCTGCACCTTGCCGACGGGCAGATTCAGGCTCGCATCCACGAAGATGACCTGCTCAGCTTGGCTGATCAGCGCGGCCAACTCAGGCGTCAGCTGCTGACAAGCGATCACTTGTAGGTCGGGCGCGCTGTGCTGCTCTGCCAGGCTTTGTGCCACAGCGACTCCGACGCCATCATCGCCGCGCAGCGTGTTGCCGATACCGATCACTAGCTGCATAGGCGCTCTAAAGTGCCGCGCTAGCGAGCGATCTCATCCAGCACAGCGCCGTTCGGCCCGATCAGCTGAATGTGCAACGGCATCTGCCCAATGGCGTGCGTTGAGCAGCTCAGGCAAGGATCAAAAGTGCGGATAACTGCCTCGACGCGATTCAGCATGCCTTCTGTCAGGCGCTCGCCATGCACAAAGCGCTGCGCAACTTGCTTGACGCCTGCGTTCATTGCCAAGTTGTTATGGCCAGTGGCGATGATCAGGTTGACGTAGGTGATCAAGCCGTTTTTATCAATCTTGTAGTGATGCATCAGCGTGCCGCGCGGCGCCTCGGTGATGCCGATGCCTTCAAAGGCGTTAGGCTCGGCGTAGGCGCGCACATGCTCGCTCAGGATATCGGGCGTGTTCAGGACGCGCTGAATTTCTTCCCAAGCGTAGAGGATTTCGATCAGGCGCGCCAGGTGGTAGTAGAACGAGCTTTGGCGCTCAGGGATTTGGCGGAATTCCTGCAGCTCAGCGTTCGCCAAGGGCGTGCTGATCTGATCGGCGACCAACAAGCGCGAGAGCGGCCCGACGCGCAACATGCCGTCTAGGTAGCCGCGCGGCTTGTAATAAGGCGATTTCAGGAAGCTATGCGGCTCAGCGGCTTCCTCAATCAGCTCGAGATAGTCTTCAGGCGTCATCCGATCTTCAACGATGTTGCCATCAGCGTCCACAATGCGCAGGTAGCCGTCATAGGTCTCCAGGTTGCCGCGCCGATCTACCGTGCCCATGTGCAGAGTCGGGAAGTTGGCGAAGACTTTGATCTCTTCGCTGAAGCGCGGCAAGATGGACTTGAACCAATGGATGGCTTGCTGCGTGATGGCGATAGCGTTGGGCAGCATAGCAAGGATTTGATCGCGTTTCTCGGCGCTGAGCGGCTCGGTCACGCCGCCGGGCACCAGCCAGCTCGGATGGATGCGCTTTCCGCCGAGCAGCTCAATGATCCGCTGGCCGACTTGGCGCAAGGTGACGCCGTCGCGCGCCAGCTGCGGATTTGCCGCCAGCATGCCGAACAAGTTGCGCTGGCTTGGATCGCTATCCATGCCCAAGAGCAGGTCAGGCGCGGAAAGATAGAAGAAGCTCAGGGCATGTGACTGGGCCAGCTGGGCCAGATTCATGACGCGGCGCAACGCGGCCGCTGTCGGCGGAATGCGCACGCCCAGCAGCGCATCGCAGGCTTTGGCACTGGCGATCAAATGGCTGACAGGGCAAATGCCGCAAATACGCGCCATCAGTGATGGCATTTCGTGGAAAGGCCGCCCTTCGGCGAACTTTTCAAAGCCGCGCAGCTGCGTGACGTGGAATTTGGCATCTGCCACGCTGCCATCTTCAGCCAAATAGATGGTGATCTTGCCGTGCCCTTCGATGCGCGTCACAGGATTGATGCTGATCTCTCGCCTCATGCTCACCTCCTAAGCGCCAAAGCGCGTTTTATCGCTCAGATCGGGCATGCGCCCATGAACCAGCTCGCTCAGCACATAGAAAAGCGTATCGTTAGAAGGCGGGCAGCCCGGCACAAAAACATCCACTTTCACCACTTCGTGGACAGGGCGCACGCGCGGCAGGAGCTTCGGCACGGCATCGTGCGGCACCTGCGGGCGCGCCATAGTCGGCGCCAGGTAGATCGCCTCGCCGAGCGCCTGCGGCGCGAAGCGATTGCGCATAGCAGGCACGTTGGCGCTCACGGCACAATCGCCCATCGCCACTAGAATTTTCGTCCGCGCGCGCACCTTGACGATCTTCTCGTAGTCCTCATCGCTGCTGACCGCACCTTCCACTAAGGTCACGTCCACTTCAGGCGGAAAGCCTTTGTGATCGACCAAAGGACTGTGGACAAGCTCGATCAGGTCAGCGAGCTCAAGCAGCCGATGATCCATATCCAAGAACGACATATGGCAGCCTGAGCAGCCGTCTAGCCAGATAGTGGCAATCTTTTTCTTGCTCACAATAGCACCTCAACTCACGAGTCTTGCTTTCGACTGCGCATCATTGCTAGATACGGCAAAAAGTCGGGCCGCTTGGTCATCTCGGCGACCGATTTGCCTTTCACAAACAGCGCGCCTGTTGGGCAAACTTGGACGCACTTGCCGCAGCTGGTGCAGGTTTCCGATTCGCCCCAGGGCGTGTGCATATCGGTGATCAGCTGGCTGGCAATGCCGCGCCCCATGATATCCCATGTGTGCGC
>RFIM01000209.1 GCA_003695215.1 Chloroflexota bacterium | reverse complement strand
TCGTCTTTGAATCGCCTGAGCAGCTGCGCAAGGCGCTGGCATGGCGCCTTGCGCCAAGCGCTGCAGCGCAGGCCATTTTCCCTGCTCACAGCGCCCAGAGCTCTCAGCCTGCTGGGAGCGGCAAGGCGTAGTAGGCTTCGATCAGGCGGCGTGCCAGCGGCGCAGCCACGCTCGAGCCTTCGCCGCCGCGCTCGACTATGACCGCGATGGCGATCTCGGGCGACTCGGGCGTCTTGCCTGCGTAAGCGGCGAACCAAGCGTGCGTGCCGCCTGTGGGCGTCTCGGCTGTGCCCGTTTTGCCACAGACGCTCACGCCGCGCAGGCCTTCGAAGACGAAAGTTGCCGTGCCGAGCGTGCGGTTAGTGGTCACTTCGCACATTGCCTCACGGATCGCCGCAAGCGTCTCAGGCTTGAAAGCCAGCGTATCAGTGATTTCGGGCTTGGCGATGAAAGATGGCTCGCCGATGATGCCGATCTTCTCGACGACGTAAGGTTTGTAGAGAAAGCCGCCGTTGGCAATAGCGGCGACCATGCGCGCCACTTGCAAGGGCGTGACCACGACATCGCCCTGCCCGATCACAGCGTTCAGCGCGTCAGAGTTGCGCCAACGCCGCCCGACCAGCTGCTCATAGCGCGAAGGCTGCGGCAGCAGACCGATCGCCTCAGGCAGGTCGGTCATGCCGCTAGGTTTGCCGAAGCCCATCTTGCGCGCGATGTTGGGCAGAATCTCAGGATCGGCGTTGCTGAGCGTCCAGCCGATGTGCCAGAAGTAGATATTGCAAGAGCCTGTGAGCGCTTGCTTGAGGGTGATCGAGCCGTGCCTGCCAGCAGGCGTACTAGCGATCCAATCGGTGCGCGTGCGGTCGCCCAGTGGCGTGCCATTCCAGATTCCGCTGCAATAGTAGCGCGTATTCGGCGTGAACAAACCGCTCTCAATGGCAGCGGCCATGCTCACGATCTTGAAAATCGAGCCAGGCGGATATTGCCCGAGCGTGGCACGATTGAAGGTTGGCTTGCGCGGATCGTTCAGCCATGCCTGGACTAGCGCTTGGGCGTTCGGTAAGGTGCTGTTCGGATTGAAGGCCTCGACGTTGAAGTCAGGATAGTTGGCGAGCGTCAGAATCGCGCCCGTCTTCACGTCCAGGATGACCACAGCGGCGCCTGTTGAAAGGCCGCCGAGCCCGCCGCTGGTGAAAGCCTGCTCTAGAATGCGTTGCGCAGCGACCTGCATGCGCATATCTAGCGTCAGGTAGACGCTCTGGCTGGCCACGCCAGGCCGCTCTGCCAAAGTGCGCACCACCACGCCATTCTGACGCAAGACCAGCGCTGCTTTGCCTTGCCCGGAGAGGACGCTCTCCAGCTGACGCTCCACGCCGTCAAGGCCGATGAGCGCATCGCGCGGGTAGCCGCGCTGTTGCCACAGCGCGAGCTGCTCAGCAGGGATCGGCCCGATATAGCCGATCACGTGCGGCGCTATGTCGCCTTTCAGGTAGCGGCGCGTTGGGCGTGGCTCATAGCGCAGTGTGCAATGGCGTTCTAGTGCCTCTCGCACTTCGAAGAAGCGCTCCTGAGCGATCACGCCAATCTCATAGGCGAAATCGCGGCCTGTGCTGCCGCCAAACAGGCGCGAGAGCGCCTCAGCGGAGCGCGCAGGGAAGACTTTGGCGAGTTCGGCAAAGCACGCCTCAGGATTATTGGTCGGGTAAGTGCGCGTCAGCAAGGTGACGGCAAGGCTGACGCCGTTCATATCGGCGATCACCTCGCCATCGCGGTCATAGATGTTGCCGCGCGTCAGGCGCGTCTGGATCACCTCGAGTGTGGCGCCATGGGCCATCTCAGCGAAGAGATCGCCGCGAGACCAGGCCACGCGCCAACCTTCTTCGGTATTCACCAAGCGCAAGAGGCGCGCCTGGTCTTCAAAAGTGCCGAAGAAGCTGGTCTCAAAGCGCAGATCGTAGGCGATGGCTGCCTCAGCGCCGCGCAGGATAGCGTTAGCAAAGCTATAGCGCAAGCCTTCAGGCTTCAAGGTGAGCCGCGCGTGCGCCTCGCGGTAAAAAGCTTCAAAATCGGGGAATGGGTAGGCATCGCGGCTGTTGCGCGCCAAAAGGGCATACATGGCGCTGAAATTTTCCAAGCGCCAGGCGTTTAAGAAGTCAGCGGCGGTGCGCTGAGCTTCGCGCAGGGCTGCTTGGCTAGGGATCGGCGTGGCTGTCGCTGACTCGAAGGTGGACGGAGCGCCTGTGCTGTGGCAAGCGCTGAGCAGAGCGGCCAACAAAGTGAGCAAGAACAGGCGTCTCATGGCGCTTCCTGTTAACGTGCATTGAGAGAGATTATACGATGCGTTTGCGATTTTACGGTTGCCAAAGCCATCTGGTTTAGATATACTAACCGTGAATCTGCCAAGATGGCGCGTGAAGCGCAAGTGAGCTGAGCGTGAGGGGCTTATGAAGCTGAGCCGTGAAGAAGTGATGCAAATCGCCGAGCTGGCCAAGCTGCGCTTGACGGAGAGCGAGCTGACAGCCTACGCCGAGCAGCTCTCGGCAGTGTTAGAGTACGCCTCGCGCCTTGAGCAACTGGATACAGCCGATATTCCGCCGACGGCCAGTGTGCTGCCGCTGCAGAACGTCTTTCGCGACGACGTGGTACGGCCTTCCTTGCCACGTGAGCGGGCGCTTGCCAACGCAGCGGACGCCATTGAAGGGCAATTCCGCGTGGACGCTGTGCTGGAGTAGCAGCTTTTTGACGAGGAGCCATGCTTAGGAAACGCTTGTTGCTCATCGAAGATGATTATGACGTGGCTGAAATGTTGCAGGTTTACTTCACAGCGCAAGGCTACGAGCTCTTCACTGCGCACAGCGGCAATGAAGGCATCGCAATGGCGCGCGCCAAGTCGCCTAACTTGATTTTGCTGGACGTGATGCTGCCCGACATAGATGGCTTCGACGTCTGCAAGAGCCTGCGCACTACGCCGCTGACCAAGTACATCCCGATCATTTTCCTGACGCAGCGGGATCGGCGCGCCGACAAGGTAGCAGGCTTGGAACTCGGCGCTGATGACTACATCACCAAGCCGTTCGATATCGAAGAGTTGCGCTTGCGCGTCCAAGGCTCGCTGCGGCGCGCTAGCCGCGAAGCGCTGACCGATGAGCGCACAGGCTTGCCGACTGGCGCTGCTATTGCTGAGGCAGAGAGCGCCTTCGCCGCTCGAGAAGGCTGGCATCGCTTGCAGATCACCTTGAACGGCTTCGAAGGCTTCCGTGAGTACTACAGCTTCGTGGCAGCTGACGAGGTACTGAGCTTTCTGAGCCACGCGCTCTCTGAATGCTTGGCGCAGCACGGCACGCCTGAAGATTTCGCCGTGATGCATAGCGAGACGCACTACAGCGTCTTTACCTTTGCGCCAAGCGTCGCGGCGCTTATCGCGGCGCTGCGCAACACGCTTCAGGCAGGCTTCCCGACCTTCTACGCCTTCACCGATCGCGAGCGCGGTTACCTGATCTTGCCTGATGGGCAGTTGGGCGAGCGGCACGTGCCGCTGCTCTCAGCTGAGATCAGCGTTGTGGACTACAAGGCGCCCACTGCCAGCGATCAGCCACACGCTGCGAGCGCCTGAGCATGCCACAGGCGAGCGCAGGCGAGAGGCCTGCGCTCTCATTGCTCTTGATCGTCCTCAAGACGCTTGAGCAGCTCAGCTTCTTGGCGGATGCGGCGCGCTTTCAGGATCAGATAGGCAACGGTCAGCGCCATGATGATGCCCGCTGCCGCGTAGCCAAGGATCATGTACTCGAGATTGCTCGGCGTAGTTGCTTCCATAGTCAGCCTTGTTTAGAGAGCCAGCGAGCCTTCAGCGCTTGCAACCAAGCGGCCTTATTCTCCAGCCGCAAGCGATGCCAAATGAGCACCACGGCCGCCAAGCACCACCACGTCATTGCCACGCCCATAGTCGCGCCGATGCGCGGGTCAGTTCGCACCTCGAACTCGCCTTGGGCAGACGGATTGGTCACGCTTGGGCCGATCACCACAGGATGCAGCGTATCATCGCGCACGCGCGGAATCAGGAAGACGTAGATGACGCTAGCGAAGGCGATGATACCGTAGACAGCGGCGAAGCGCGCACGCCGATCGGGATCTTCAATGGCGCCGCGCAGGGTCAGGTAGGCGGCGTAGATCAACCACATGACTGCCATGGCGTTCAGGCGCGGATCGGCCGTCCACCAGGTATTCCAGATCGGGCGCGCCCACGTCGAGCCCGTCACTAGGCAGACGGTCATCAGGGGCAAGCCCACTTCAACGCTACTGACCGCCAAGCGATCCCACTTGGCGTTGCGCGTGATCAGGTAAGCGGCGCCGCCGATCACTGTGATGAAGAACGCCACAGAGCCGCCTGCATAGGAAGAGACGTGAACGTAGAAGAGCCGCTGCGCATGCCCTTGCACGGCGTCTGTGCCTGCATAAAAGAGCGCCATGTACAGCATCACAAACATGCTCAGGAAAGTGACCACGCTCAAGCCAAAGAGCAAGCGCGTGCGCCAAACGGGATAAGCCACGTCCGCTGACTCTGCGAACGCGCTGCGCGAATCACTGACGGCTTGGATAGTTGCCATCTCACAAAATCTCCAATGTGCTACAGGTTTTTATAGATTCACTGAGAATTATACCAGGTCGCTCTCAAGTTGGGCAAGCGCCTTCAAAACTAGGTTGCCACTTCGGGCGCGCTAAGGCTAGAATAAGCAGCGCGCCACTTTGAGCGCCGATAACGCCCGATCCGAGCTTGAGGGACGCTGTTAGGTGAACGCATGACGCCACAAGTGCTGCTGAATGCAGTGATTTCGATTGGCGCGCCGTTGTTCTTCATTTTCTTCATCTACACCGCCAACATCTACAGCGATGGCAAGTTCATCTCGACGGTTGTGACCAACTTGCTCTGGGGCGCTGTGGGCGCCTTCGCCATCGCCTATGTGATCAACATCTATGTGGCGCTGCCGCTGGTGAATTCGGTGGAAGTCGTGCGCGGCCTGACAGCGCCTATCACTGAAGAGATCGGCAAAGCGCTTTTGATGGTGTATCTGATCTGGCATCCGCGTTTCCGCAACATTGTGGAAGGCGCGATCTACGGCTTTGCTGCAGGCATCGGCTTTGCGATTTCCGAGAATCTGTACTTCACTTTCACCAACGTCGCCAGCTTCTCTGATATTTTAACACGAGTCATCTCGACTACGTTAATGCATGCCACAGCCAGCGCG
>RFIM01000208.1 GCA_003695215.1 Chloroflexota bacterium | reverse complement strand
CGGCCCAGCAAGTGTGGCCTCGGCTTTAGGCACTTCGGCAGTGCGTGTGGCGAAAGGTTTGGCCTCAGGCGGCTTAGGCACACTGCCAGTGCTAGTCCCAGGTTTAGGCGGCATCGGCGTTGCGCGACCAAAACTGCTGCCTATGCCTGGTTTGCCAAAGGTGCTGCTCGTCGATCTGCCGCTGAACGGTGATGAACGATCTTCAGGCTTTTTCTCATCATCTTTCTTATCGTCGGAGCGCGAACCGAAAATGCTGCTGCGTGGACGCTCCTTCTCGTCGCTCGGCTTATCCGTCATAGCGATACACCCTCCAGCAGCGCACGCGCCTGCCACTCACCTTACGTTAGAGACGCGAAAAGTCACCCCTCAAGTCTAGCACGGATAGGCGAAAAAAGACAGAGCATGTGCCTGTTGGAAGCCGATCAGCAGAAGACGATCTGCTTTGCATCAACGCCCGATCGCGTGAACAAGTGCAGCTTATCGCGATCGGCGTAATGCTTGAGATCGAGTTGATTAACGCCCAGCGCAAAAGCGATGTGTACGCTCTCGCCGTTCGCCAAGCCTCTATAAAAGGCCTTGGCGAACTCAATGGCCGACTCGTCGCCAATCGCAGCGCTAGTACCGATAACGCACTCCACCACTTCGGCGAGCCTTTCGGCCAGAGGCTGCGAAAAACAGCTGTTCAACACAACTAAGCGCACGCTGCCTTTCAGTATCCTGAACAGATCGCAGAGCGCGTCTATCGGCACGCTGTATGAACGGCGATCATTCATCACAACGATGCTACCCTGAGCATCGCCATGCCCTGAAAAATGCACGATGCTTGGATTGAAGCGCAAGAGATGCGATTGTAGGTCATTCAGCTGCAGATCGACCTGCTTTTCTAGCCTGAAGTGACCGCGGCAGCGCGCAGATCGGATGGCTTCCTCCACAAGGCGCATCTCACGGTCAAGGTGCAAGTCATGCCCTGGATTGGCGCTCAGGAAGAGCAGCACATTATCGCCTGAGAGAATTCTCCCCTGCTGCCTGTGGCGCTCGCCGAGCAGCGTCTCGAGGAACTGCCGATCTTCGCCGCTAGTCATCGGCACAAGATAACGCACCAGCTTGGCGAGCACTGGTTGGCCGTCATCGCTGCCGTAATCCCTGAGCGCACGTATCAGGCTGCCAACATAGACTTGCGTGTCCAAATCTAGGTTAACACACTTTATAAAATGCTCTAAGCCTGCCATGATCAGGTTGAACTGCCGATTGTCAATGCGCTGCCAGGCAGGCATTGCCGACACGATCTGCACCAAGCGGCGGAATTCTTCCATAGTCAACTGCTCCAGGCTCATAAAGCATTCCTCATCGCGGCTAATGCAGCATAGCAAGGCTAGCCCAGCAGCTTTGACAAGTCAGGCGAGCACATGCTCGCCTGCTAGCTTCATTCAGCGAGCATAAGAAAATCCGCCCAGTTGCTCTTCCAAAAAAGCCAGATCGCTAGGTGTGTCAATGTCTATGCTCAAATGTTCCGAGCGATGGACTTTGAGTGTTGCCCCGTGTTGTTGGGCAAGCTCACAATGGCGCTGAAAACTACCTGCGCCAAACGAATACGGAATCAAGGCAGGCGGATTGACCAGCATCGCGTTTGTGCCGTCTTCATTGCGATCAGGCACTAGCACCACAGTTCGGCTGTAGCGTCCGAGCTGCAGCACTTCTTCGATGTCCTGAACGGTATACAGCGGCAAGTCTGCAGGCACAACCAACACGCTGGAAGCGCCGCGCAGACGTGCCAGCTCTGTAGCGCGCATGAGCGCAGCGTTCAGCTCTGGCGTGCCGCTCTCTTGAACCGTCTGCGCGCCATACTCGCGCGCAATAGCTAAGACTCTGCCATCGCGGCTGATCACCATCAAACCTGTGATGGCAGGCACGTTGCTCAAGATGGCTAGCCCATGCCGCAGCATGCGCTCTGCTAGCGCTTCGCGCTGTTCAGGCGTCAGCACGCTTGCCAAACGGCTTTTGGCGCGCACAAAGGGCTTGACTGGCACAATCGCCCAAGTGGTCATGGATGTACTTCTCCTAGCATCATCAAAACTTCTTCAGCCAAACGTCTTCGATCCGCTGAGCTAAGCATGCGGATGTTCGTCACAAAACACTGTTGTGGCATGCGCACCGCGCGATCGGCCTCGTCGATGATCAAGGCGTCGATCAGATCGCCATAGTATTCTGCCACGCCGACCACATCAGCGCGCAAGCCAAGCTCATGCATGATCTTGACCGTCGGGCCTTTCAGCGCGGCGCCGTTGATGATCGGGCTGACGGCGAGGCACGGCGCGCGGCGCGCTCTGAGCGCTTCTCGAATGGCGCGCACTTGCAAGATTGGCTCAATCGAGAGCAGCGGATTAGATGGACAGATGATGATCGCCTCAGCTTCGTGCAACGCCTCTAAGACGCCTTCAGCAGGCTGTGCTGTCTCAGCACCTTCATAGACCAAGCGCTGCACAGTCGGTTGCCAGCGGTGACGCACGAAATATTCCTGGAAGGCAAGCCTGCCATGCTCAAGTGTGTAGACGACTGTGGCGAGCGGATCGTCAGTCATAGGTAGCAGGCGCGTGGCAATGCCAAGCTGCTGGCATAAGCGCGCCGTCACACGGCTGAGCGGCCAGCCCTGCGCTAGCCAGTGGGTGCGCAGGATGTTCGTGGCCAGGTCGCGGTCGCCGAGGCTGAACCAGATCGCCTCGCCATAGTGTGCCAACATGTCCAGCACATAGCGTGTATCATCGGCAATGCCCCAGCCGTTGATCGGATGAGCGATGCCTGCCAAGGTGTACATGACCGTATCCAAATCCGGCGAGACGTGCAATCCATAATGGCGGAAGTCATCGCCCGTGTTGCCGATCACGGTCAGCGCGCCGCTTGGCAGGCAAGCCGCTAGGCCTGCCACCAGCTTGGCGCCGCCGACGCCGCCCGCCAATGCTACGATGCGCTTGAAGCTGCCGTTCAGCGCCATAGCACCCGCGATTCAAGCGCACAACGGCTGGATTGACGCGTTACGGCAGGGTAGCCAAGGGTGATCAGCGCTTGCGGCTGCCAATCGCTCGGTAAGTCCAGTGTCAGGCGCACTAGCTCAGAGCAAAAAAGCGGCGCACACAGCCAACAGGCGCCCAGGCCTTCAGCATGTGCTGCCAGGAGCAAATTCTGCACTGCCATTGCCACGCTTTGGACTGCCATGATGTACTCTGCTTCGTTGCGTCGCGCATCAGGATAGCGATCCATGTCTGCCATGCTCAGGCAGACCAGAATTGCCAATGGCGCGCCGCTGATACGGCTGTAAGAGCGGCTGACATCGCGCTCGATCAGCTCAGGCGCGGCGCCATCGGCAGTCAAGTCAGCACGCAGCCGCTCGCCCATTGCAGCTGCCAGCTTTTGGCGCGTCTCAGGCAGGCCAAGGATAGCGAAACGCCACGGCTGCCGATTATGCGCAGAAGGCGCCCAGATCGCTGCTTCCAACAAGCGTTGAACCAACTCAGGCGGCACGGGCTGCTCAGTGTAACGCCGAATCGACCTTCTACCTCGAATTATACTGTAAATTGCTTGGCTCATGCGCAGATTGTGAACTTTTTGAGTCGTCTCTCATATGCCAAAGTCTAGCACACTCACAGCCTTTGGTGATACGCCAAAGTTGAGCCGACCCACGTCCGATCCTTGTTGAAGCGCGTTCCCATCATGCGTCCCTTGCTCATGCGCACCAACGTGCCAACGGTCTCCAGGCGCGCTTGGGCAGCGTTCCACAAGAGCAACATGCGCACCTCAGCTTTGGCATAGCCATCAGGCGTTTTGACCAGCGGCGCGTAGTCCACTTTGCGTTGCAGCAGGTAAGCGGCGCGGCGCTCAGGCGCAATGGCATCCAGCTTCTCAGGCGTCGGATCGAGATCGACGCCACTGCCACTGTAGGAGAAGAGCGGCTTGAGCACGTAATTCGCCGTCAGGTCAGGCGGATAAACGTCCAGATCGCAGAGGAAATGCGCCTCAGGCACGCACGGATCGCGCAGGAGCGGCAGGGAATACTTGCTGATCCTGAAAAACCAGTGCGGATGCGAGACCCAGCTCACTGCGGTGCTTTGGCTGAGCCGCTGCGCCTTGCTGAGCATCTCGCCGCTCAGGTCGTCGAAGATCAGGCGGTTGTAGAAGCGCGCGATCGGCACCTGGCGGCCGCGCTCATCTATGTAAAAGAGGCGCTCGCCACGCTCGATCACTTGCGTTAAGCAGAGCGTACGAATGCCCAGCAGCGCCTCTGTGCAGGCGAAATCAATGCGCGTCCGCTGTCGCTCAGGGTAAAGCTCCAGCAAGGCGACCTGCTGCGGCTCCTGATCGGCGACGATCACCTGGTGCAACAAGCGCAAGTAAGATTCCTCAGTGTGCGGCGCCACATAAAAATACAGCGACGGATCGATCTCAAAGTGCTGGCGAATTTTCTGATCGAGCAGCCATTGGAAGCCGTAGAGCGTCGGAAAGCCTTGTAGCTCAATCAAGCGTGGCACAATCTCGCCATTTTCATCGTAGCAAAGCGCGAAATCCACTTGCAGGCATTCAGGTTGCGCTGTTTGGATGTGCTGCAGCTCAGGCGGCACAGCCGCAAGGCTGCGCCGTAAATGCTCAGGGCTCAGCACCGCCTGCGCCAGGCGGTCGGTCGCTGCCAGCAGGGCTGCCATCAGCGGCGCGCTCAGGAAAAGCGGCGTCTCGCACAGGTGAAAATCCATAGGGAAGCGGTAGGCGCGGTTCAAATCCTGCACTAAGGCTTGGTAGCGCGCCTGTGTGAAGGCAGCGTTATAGCGCTCTCTCAACTCAGGGATCATCGCTCGCCAATTTTCGTAAAGAATATGCCGTTGCATTATACTATGCCTTGCTGCGCCTGCTCTCTTGTCAGGTGCGCCAAGTGCTGGGAAGTTTTGATGAGGTGTTGTTAGCTATGCGACTCGATCACACGCTTTTGCCGCTGCGCGACTATCACAAAGCAAAGCGCCTGATGTGGGATCCACAAGACCTAGATTTCAGCCAAGATCAGCGCGATTGGGCAGCTATGTCTGAGCGCGAGCAGGACTTGATTCGGCGCGCCATTGCGCTGTTCATCGGCGGCGAAGCGGCCGTCACCGACGATTTGGCGCCCTTGCTGATCGCGTTGAAGCGCGAAGGCGGGCACTTAGAAGAAGAGATGTTCCTGACTACGCAGCTTTTTGAAGAGGCCAAGCACGTTGAATTCTTCGATGCTGTCATTGGTAAAGTGCTGGGCGAGACGCCTGAGCCGAGCCAGATCGCAGGCGATAACTATCGGCAACTCTTCGCGGAACTCAGCGCAGCGCTGGATGCACTGCTGAGCGATCACTCGCGCCAAGCGCAAGCGCGCGCTGTGGCTAGCTACCATATGACTATCGAAGGCGTGCTGGCCGAGACAGGCTATTACGGCATTTTCAAGGCCTTGCGCACCAAAGGCTTGATGCCAGGGCTGACTCAAGGCTTGGAGTACGTCCAGCGCGATGAAGCGCGGCATATCGCTTTTGGCTTGCACTTGCTCTCGCGCCTGACGGCTGAAGCGCCTGAGGTGCGCGCTGTTGTGGATGCGCAGCTGAACAAGCTCTTGCCGTTGGCACAAGGCGTCTTCATGGAGCTGCTGAGCGCCTACTTGCCGAACATTCCGTTCGATCTGGACTTGAACGACATCGTCGGCTATGCGGGCAGGCAGTACATGGCGCGCTTGAGTGTGCTGGAGCGCGCTCGCTAGGATGTATGCCGCCTATGGAAGCGCTCACGCGGCTGCTGCACGAGTCGCTTGGCAGTGTGTACACAGCGGCGCAGGTCGAGGTGCGCTGGCGCAACGCCATCATCTACCGCGCCGAACTGGGCACGCTAGACGCTGAAGGTCGGCTTGAAGGCGAAGGCGTACAGCGCGTCAGGCGGCAAACGCGCTTTGATTACGCCTCGCTGACCAAGTTATTCACCACACTCGCCTTCTTCCGCCTGGTCGATTCGGGCAGGGTGCAGCTCGATCAGCCTGTCTGCAGCCTTTTGCCCGAGCTGCGCGGCGAGCGCCCGATTCAGCCCTACCCGAATCCGCTCAAGCCCGACGAGCTAGTCGAGGTGGTGCCGCCGACCGCTGAAAAAGTGGACGCTTCCAAAGTGACCTTCTACCACTTGCTGACGCATAGCAGCGGCTTAGCAGCTTGGCTGGACTTGCGCACAGCGCCCGATGTGCCAGCGCGCCGCGCTATGTGTTTGCATAGCCCGTTCAGCGCGCCGTTGGGCACCAAAGTCATCTACAGCGATATCGGCTACATCCTGCTGGGCATGGCGCTTGAAGCCCTGACGGATCATCCGCTGCGCGAGGCGATGCAACGCCTGGTGTTGCGCCCGCTAGAGCTGAGCGCCATCTACAGCCCAATCGCGCCGCCTGGCTCAGTGCCGCCGACCGAGGTGTGCGCTTGGCGCGGCAAGCGCGTGCAGGGCGAAGTTCACGATGAGAACGCAGCGGCTTTAGGCGGCGCTGCAGGGCATGCCGGCTTGTTTGGCACGGCAAGCGACATCGCCGCGATCGGCCAGCTTTACTTGGATGAGGGCGGCGGCTTCATCAGCCCGCGCCTAGCACGAGAGGCTGTGCGCCAACACATCGGCGACCGCGGCCTGGGCTGGCAAATGCGCCCAACTGAGCCTGAAGCGACCGTCCGAGCGCTCAGCGCGCGCAGTTACGGGCATACGGGCTTCGTCGGCAACTCGCTCTGGGTCGATCCTGAGCGGCAACTCGTGGTTGCCTTGCTGACCAACAACGTCTTTTTCGGCAGGCAGGAGCGGACGATCCTG
>RFIM01000207.1 GCA_003695215.1 Chloroflexota bacterium | reverse complement strand
TTTTCGCCAATCTAGCTGACTTAGTGCCTGCGCCGCGCCTGGCCGACTTGGACTCAGCCGCTCAAGCGCGCCTTGTGGCTGTTAGCAACGCTGTGGAGAGCATCCCGAGCGGCGCAGCTGTCTTGGTCGCCTTTGAGTACGTGCCTACAGCCGTCGGCGAGATGGATGACCTAGCGCGCGCTGTTTTGCGCGACCTGTTCAGGCGCAACGTGCGTCCTATCGTCCTCAGCACTGGTCCTGCTTCGGCGCTGCACGCACAGCACCTGATCTATCAGCTCGGCCGTGACACGACTGAGTTGAAGCTGCTCGGTAGAAACGAGCCATTTGTGCCGCGCCGCGATTACAACGTCCTCGGCTATTTGCCAGGCGGTGCAAGCGGCGTACGCGCGCTGGCCAACGCGCTTTATGATGACGCGCTGCAGCAGCAGGTGATCTTCGGCAGCGACCTGAATGGCGCGCCAAGCGGCATCAGCCTCGATCAAATCGCTATCCTGCGCGCTAATCCGATCTTCGTGCTGGCGCACAACCAGGAGACTGTACAGACTTGGATCGAGCAGTTCCGTCCGCCGCCGAATGCGCCGTCAGGCTCAACACTGCGCCTGGTGATCGCCACAAGTGCTGTGGCAACGGCTGCCGTGCAAGCCTACGCCGCGGCCGAGCCTGAGCGCGTGATCGGCACGCTCAGCGGCCTGCGCGATGCGCTGCTTTACCGCGAGCTGCGCGCTCAATATGCGGACGCTCAAGCGCGAGAGCGCGCTGAGCGCCGTTGGCAGAGCGTTGGCTTTGCAGCCTTCGCCGCCGCTCTAGCCATCCTGATCGGCGCCGCGCTCAGCATGGTTCAGTACCTTGCCCAAAGGAGACGCGCACAATGACGCCTGAAACCTTAGAGCAAATCAGCTTGATCGTCGGCGCAGTGCTGACGCTCTCCATCTTCAGTTACCTGCTCAGCGATAACTTCCTTTATCGAATTGCCATTCACATTTTCATAGGCGCAGCAGCTGCTTTCATCCTGTTGGCCACAATCGAGAGCGTGCTGATCCCATGGCTGAGCGCGACTGTCTTCAGCACGCCATTGGAACTGCCGCGCCTCGCCATTGGGCTGCTGCCATTCTTGTTCGGTTTGCTTTTGGTCTACAAAGGCGGGCGGCGGCTCTCGCGCTTGGGCGATTTTGGCATAGTGATCGTGCTGGGCGTCGGCACGGCCTTGGCGCTTTTAGGCGCAGTCAATGGCACGCTCTTGCCACTGCTGGGCGAGACAGCGCGCGCCTTCCGCCCTGAGAATGCGCTCAACGGCTTGATCGGGCTGATTGGCACGCTCTCGGTTCTGGTTTACTTCACCTACGTTGGCGTGCGCCGTCTCTCGGGCGAGGTGACGCAATTGCTGCCTGTGCGTTTCATCGGCTTGATCGGGCAAGGCTTCATCGCCATAACTTTGGGCGCCACTTACGGCCTGCTGATTCTCTCGGCGCTGACTGCCCTGAGCAGCGTTTTGGCAGATCGGCTGTTTGTCCTGATCGGGAGATAGAGCATGACAGCACGCACAAAGACGCCCAGCACGCGCCTTGAGCGCAAGGCTGCTCAAGTTCAGCCTGTTGAGACAGCAGTACGCCGCGTCGTGACCGCTGATATTGGCAGTGTGCACACGCGCGTGGCGCTCTATGACCTTGTGGAAGGGCAATTCCGCTTTGTAGGGCGTGCCCAAGCCCTGACCACAGCGGCGCCACGCGGCTATGATGTGAGCGAAGGCTTGCGGCGCGCTCTGACTGAGCTGGGCGCCATCAGCGGATTGAATTTCGTCTCGGCTGATAGCGAACAGCGCCTTTTGCTGGGCGAAGCTTATGGCAACACCTTCGTGGCAACTGCCAGCGGCGGCAAGCCTATTCGGACTGTGCTGGTCGGCTTGATGCCCAATATCAGCCTGGAGAGCGGCAAACGCGCCCTGGAGAGCACCTACATCGAGCTTGTGGATGCGCTAGACTTGCTGGATGTGCGCACGCTTGAGCAGCAAGTGAACGCTATCCTGCGCGCCGCGCCCGATTTGATCCTGATCGTTGGCGGCACCAACAGCGGCGCCAACGCGCCCATGCGCACTTTGATCGACACAGTGCGCATCGCAGCCCAGCTGATGCGCAGCGCCAAGCCAATTGTGCTCTACGCAGGCAACGCGGCACTCAGCGGCTATGTGCGCCAACAGCTTGAAGAGCATGTTGTGCTCTACATCACTGAGAACGTGCGCCCGAGTCTTGAACGCGAGTGGTTCGATCCGATCCGTCTAGAACTCTCGCTACTCTACGGCGACTACCGCGCGCGCACTACACCCGGCTTCAGGACAATCCAAGACGCCAGCGAGCTCGGCGTCTTGCCCAGCGTGGAGAGCTACAGCAACGTAGTGCGCTATCTGGCCGATTCAACGGGCAAGAAGCAGAATGTGCTGCTGGTAGATGTAGGCAGCTCGACTGTCACTATTTGCGCTATGGTCCGCGGCGCGCTCAACGTCACTATTCGCTCAGATTTAGGCTTAGGGCACAGCGCAGTCAGCGCTGCTGAGGCGATCGGCGTGCGCAACATTGCCCGCTGGCTCAGCTTTGAGCCCGCGCCTCAAGAGATCATGGACTACGTCTGGAACAAGACTTTGCGCCCTGCGACTGTGCCCGAGACCACGCGCGAGCTTGAGATAGAATATGCGCTTGCCCGTGAGTTGATCCGCGCCGCTATGCAAACCTCGCGGCAAGGTTGGCAAGGCGTGCCGATCAACGCGCCGTTACCGCCTATGCAGCCGATCATCGGCGTCGGCTCGGTCTTGGCACAGCCGATCAACGCGGGCGTCAGTGCGCTGCTGCTGCTGGACGCTTTACAGCCGCTCGGTGTCGTCGATCTGCGCCTTGATCCGTATGGCGTCATGGCTTCTATGGGCAGTTTGATCCACCTCGAGCCGCTGATGGTCGTCCAAGTGTTGGAGACAGGCGGCTTGCTCAATCTTGCCACAGCCGTTTGCCCGAGTGGCAAGGCGAGC
>RFIM01000206.1 GCA_003695215.1 Chloroflexota bacterium | reverse complement strand
TTCTTTGGGCAGGCGCCGCGCCAATGGGGCGATGTCATGGCCTTCGCCACGCTAGCGACCGTGCCCGTGCTGATCGTCTTCGTGCTGTTCCAGCGCTGGTTCGTGCAGAGCGTCTCGGCAAGCGGCGTGAAAGGCTAGTGCAAAGCCGCGCTGAGCGGCTCAGCTGCCCTAGCTCAGCGCGAGTAGCTCTCGCGCGTCTGCGTGTTGTAGCCAGTCAGCTCGACGTACGCCACGCCGCTGATCGGCTTGCCATTCTGGCTGCCCGTCACGCGCGCCGCGCCTTCGTAATAGGCTGTGGTCGTGTTCAGCTCTTGATCGCGCATGAACGGCTGCACGTCGAGTTCCATCAAGCCGTCAGGCGCCTTGATCGTCAGCCGCCAGCCGTGCGGATAGACTGCGCCCGTGCGCGGACTCGTCCATGTGCCAAGCGGCGTGATGCTGTAGTCGCCTTGTGCCATGGCCAGATAGTGCGTGCTGCCATCTGCGTTCACGAACGTGCCGTTGGAAGTCGGCTCGATGCCGCCATCGCGCAGCCTGATCTGGTAGAGCATGATCTCGCGCTGATCGTCCAATTGGATCGAGAACCAATCCCAGCCGAGCGCGTTTTCGCCAAGCACGCTGGTGCTGTATTCGTGATCGAACCAAGCTGTGCCACTGACGCTGAACTGCTGGCCGCGCACTGTGATCGTGCCTTCTAACAGCGAGCGCGTGAAGCTGTAATAGTAGCTGGCATTGCCTTCGCCCGCATTCTTGACGCTGAAACCGCGATCGCCTTGCAGCACGATAGGCTTAGCTAGGCGCAGCCGCACGTCCATGCCTATCTCGCCTTCTGCAGCCTGCAAACGATAGCCTTGCCCATCTTCATCGAAGGTGATCGACCAATCCTCGATCCAAATTTTGGCGAAAGGCTCAGTTTGTGCGCCTGCCAAGCCTGCGGCGCCGCGCGCGAAGCGCTCCTTGAAGTAAAAGCGATCAGCGGCGATATCAGCAATAGCGAAATCAGCGAAGTAGATTTGGTTGGTCGCCCATTCGGATTGCCGCTCGGGCATGCTCGGCGTCAGGGCGCGCCGAAAGATAGTGAACTTCAAGCCGAAGCGCCGCCCATCAGCTGTCTGGACATTGGCCGTGTTGTACCACCACTCGGTCTGATATTCAGGATGCGCGCCGTGATCGCGTGGAAAGCTGAATGCCTTGACTGCCGTCACGCGTGCGAAGCCTTCGATAGCGCCGCCACTGAGCGCCGCCACTACATCTGCGCTGAACTCAGGCTGCGTTTGCCCGCGCAGCCCTGAGACGCCAATCAGGGCCGCGATCAGCGCGCCAACGACGACCAAAAGCGCCAAAATACCTCTGCGAGTCATTTCCTGCTCCTGTTCCTCATTCTAACCGTAAGGCGCGCGCGGGCTGAATGCGCCCGATGCGCAAGGCAGGATACACGCCTGCCAGTAGCGAAGCCACTAAAGCCACAAGCGCCGCTTGCGCATAGAACTCAGGGCGCAAGCCTAGCGTCAAAGTCCAGCCGAAGCTGCGCAAATTGATGATGTAGACCAGCACCCACGCCAGCACAGTGCCCACTGGCACTGCCATCACGGCAGCGATAGCGCCCATCAGGCTAGTCTCAGTCAGAGTCAAGCGGAAGAGCTGACGGCGCGTCATGCCGTTGGCGCGCATAGCGCCGAACTCGCGCGTGCGCTCCAGCTGCAGGCTCGCCAAAGCTGAGAGAATGCCGATGAAGGCCACTACAGTCGCCAACAAGTTCAGCGCCGTGGTGATGGCAAAGGTCTGATCGAAGACGACCAGCACGCTCTCGCGCAGATCGCGATTAGACTGCACCAGCAGCTCCTGCTTGCCGTCAAAAGCTGCCCGAATGGCATTGACACTTCAGCGACTTCATAGCCAGGCGCGACCCACGCTGCAATGGTTGAGATGTACGGATCGTCATAGTATTGCAGATAGACGTGACGCCGCAGCATGACCGTGCCTTGATCGCCGCTGTAATCCACCATGAAGGCAGCGATCGGGAAAGTGTGCTCGCCGCGATCCGTCAAGAGCGTGATGCGCTGACCTGGGCCAATGGGAATGCTGCGCTGGCGTGCGAAGGTCTCGCTGACCATGACCGCGCCTTCGCCTAGCGCTGCCCAAACATCCTCGTATGGGCCGATCTGCCACACAAAACGCCGCCTGCCCATCGAAGTATCTCGATCGATGGACGTCAGCAGCACAGGCTGCGGATCGCCAGGGCGAATGACGTCTACGCTGCGCGAGACGCCGACAGCAGCCACGCCTTCAATGTTGCGCACCACATCAGCGACGCTCGGCTCCACGGGCACGTCTTGCCGCACAGCTGAGATTGAAGGCGGGCTGATCAGGATGTCGGCGCGGATTGTATCCGCCAGCCAGCCCTGCACATCGTTGCGGAAACTGCCGACCATCGCGCTGATGCCGACGATCACTGAAACAGCGACCATCAGCGCGGCAATGGCGACGCTGGTGCGGCTGAGGCTGCGGATGATGCTGCGCGGCGCCATCAAGCCAAGCACGCCGAGCAAAGCGCCGCTCAACGGACGCAGCGCGCTCATCAGTGTCAGCGTGACCAACGGCGTGAAGAGCGAAAAGCCGACCACAATGCCGAATAGCGCTACGAAGTTCACCTCAAGGCTCGGCAAGCTGAGCGCGCCGAACGCAAGCATCACGATCAGCGCGCCACTCAGCGAGGCGAGTGGCACGGCGCGCCGCACCTTGCGCTCGATATCGCTGCGCTTGAGCGTGCCGCTCGGTGGCGTGTTGGTGGCCTCATAAGCTGGCAGCAGCGCCGCAAACAGCGCCGCGCCAATGCCGATCAGCGCGCCTTTGATCAGCGAGAACATCGGAATATCCACGTTGCGCACAGTCACTGTGAAATACAAGCTGCTGACCGTCTGTGTGACGATGATGACCGCCAATCTGCCCATCAGCACGCCTGCGATCAATCCGAAGACGATGCCAAGCGCCGCCAACAGCGCCGCTTCCCAAAGCACCATGCCGAAAATCTGCCTGCGCGTGACGCCGAGCGCGCGCAGCGTGCCGATGATCGGGCGGCGCTGCACCACTGAGAAAGTGACCGTGTTGTAGATCAAAAACATGCCGACCACAAGCGCCAAGAGCGAGAGCGCCGTCAAGCTCAGGTTGAAGGCGGCTGTGATCTGCCCAACGGCGCTGGCGCGCGCGCCTGCCACTTGGATAGTCACGCCTTGCGGCAAAAGTGCCTGGATGCGCGCCAAAAGCGCCTCGCCTTCGGCCGTCTCAGGGATGATCAGGTCGATGTTGGTCAAGCGGCCGAGCATGTTGAGGACTTCCTGTGCCGTGCTGATATCGGCGATCAGCATGTCCTGCAGCCCTTGCGCCGTCACCTCGTCTGATGGGCGCAGCAAGCCTGCAATGGTCAGCACATGGCGCTGTGGGCCGTAGCGCATAGTCAGCTTATCGCCTTCTTTCAGGCCGTACTGCGCAGCCAGTTGTTCGGCCATCAAGATCATGTTCGGCTGCGTGAGGAAGGTTGCCACGCCTGCGATATCGGCGTTAGCATTTGCAGCGCCAAGGTTCAAGTAGCCGCGGAAAGGCGCCTCAGCGAAAGGATCGATGCCGAAAAGGCGCAGTGGCTGCCCATCTAGCTCGAGCGCCTGAGCGTAAGCAGTCACTACAGGCGCCGCCTCACGGATGCCCAGCTCTAGGCGCAGCTGACGGTAGAGTTCATAGGGCACGCCGCTCGGGCCGCCGACGATCTGATGCGTGGTGCGCCCTGTCAGGCTCTCAGTGAAGATACTAAAGGCGCGCGTGGCACTCGCGTTGGCAATATCAATGGCGACCATCATCGCCACGCCGAGCGCAACGCCAAGGATGAACATCGCCGCCTGAAAGGGACGGCGCAAGATGGCGCGCAACATGACGCGCCGCAAGGCATTCGGTAAAGTCAGCATCGGTCCATGCCTCAATCGCTTTCGTTCGGATGTAGCAGCACGGGCGCGCACGGCAGGCGGTAGAAATTAGCGTGGTTCAGGGCGCGCACTAGGCGCTCAGCGTTCACCTGCGCATCGCGCAGCGTCAGCAGGCGATAAGTAGCGCGTCCATCTGTGCGCAGCTGCCATGCCAGCCCTTTGCGCTGCAGGTCATAGGCCGCCAGGAAGCTCTGACCTAGCGGCGTTTGCCAGGCGAAGTACAGCCAGCGGCTATCGGCTGTCCAAGCCGTCCAGACGGCCGGCGTCATGTGCAATGGATTGTGAACGCGAATGTTCTCCGCCAACACGATCTCTTCGGCGCGCCCGTAAGGGCGCAACACAAGGCGAAAGGTGTGATCGCCATAATAAGCGGCCAGGCTCTCAAGGCGCGCCGCGGTCATATAGCGTTTATCAGGCGCAAGGCTCTGATAGCGCCGCTCAAGGGCAGGCACGGGCTTGCTCTCAAGGCGCATGCCGCTAGCCAGATCGTGATGCGTCACCCAGTAGTACACGCCATGCCGGCTGATCGCGAAGCGCTGGAAGTACACTAAGCAGCCTGAAAGCGCGCCTTGCGGCCGCGCTGCGCCAACTGAGCGCGCCGCGCCTAGCAAAGCGGCCAGCGCACAAGCGACCATCAGCGCAGCAAGCGGCAGGCGCATGGCAACTACGCCTTCGGCTCTGCGACCAGCTTGCCTTCATGAATGTGATAGACCACGTCGGCAAGTGGCACGACTTCAGGATTATGCGTCGCCATGATCAGCGTCTTGCCTTCATCGCGAGTCAGCTCCAAGAGCAGACGCAGCACTGTGGCGCCAGTCTCTTCATCCAAGTTGCCTGTCGGCTCGTCTGCCAGGATCAAGAACGGCTGATGGATCAGGGCGCGCGCAATGGCGACGCGCTGTTGCTCGCCACCACTGAGGCGATCAGGGTAGGTATCGGCGCGATGCGCCAAGCCGACGCGCTCGAGCAAAGCGCGGGCACGTTGCTCGCTCTCACGGCGCGGCTTGCCTTGCAGCTCAAAAGGCAGGCTGACATTCTCCAATGCGGTCAGCGTCGGAATCAAGTTGAAGAATTGGAAGACGAAGCCGATGTGATCGCGCCTGAAGAGCGTCAGAGCGCGCTCGTTGAGCGCCGTCAGGTTGGTGTCGTTGATCCAAATCTCGCCGCTAGTTGGCACGTCTATGCCGCCGATCAAGTTGAGCAAGGTGCTTTTGCCGCTGCCGCTCTTGCCCAGCAGCACGATGAAATCGCCAGTGTAGAGATCGGCATCCAGCGCATGCAGGATCGTGCGTTGCACGCCTGCTTCCTCATAGGCTTTGCTCAAGTTGCGCAGGCGTACGATAGGCGTCCGTGAGCGCGCTAGTGCGCCGTCGCGTTGAGCTGTGGATAAGCTAAGCGCCATGCTTCAGCCTTTCTTGCAGATGACCTGTGAATATGCGGAGAGCGTCTGCCGCTTGTTGAGAGATCATAGGCATCTTCAGGTGGAACGCCAAATGAGCCTGTGATAAGCAGCACAAGCTGCTCAGGCGCGTTGCAGGCGCAGCACATAGCCTTTGTAGTCAATCAAGTAGAGTTCGCCGCGCTGATCTTCGCCGAAGGAACTGATTTGGCGGCGTGTATTGCGGAACAAGCGAGTCTGCCAGGTGCCATTGCGGTCGCGCTCAGCGATCCAGACGTTGCCGTTGCAGTAATCGCCGTAGAAGTACAAGCCGCGCAAAGCTTGTAGCTGCCCACCGCGATAGACATAGCCGCCTGTGACTGAACAGCCTTGCGTGTGATCGTAGACAGCAAACGGCGGCACGTAATCGGCGCCAAGCGGCTTATCGCTCAAGCGATTGTTGCCTTCCATGATATTCCAACCGAAGTTCATGCCGCCGTGGCTGCCGCGCGGCACAAAATTAACTTCCTCGGCGCCTGCCCAGCCGACGTCGGCGATGTACAGGTCGCCCGTCTCGCGATCAAAGCTGATGCGCCACGGATTGCGCAAGCCATAGGCCCAAATTTCTGCTCGCGCGTTGGGTGTGTTCACAAAAGGATTATCGGGCGGAATAGCGTAGCGATCCGCGCTCAGATCGTTCACGTCCAGGCGCAGAATCTTGCCCAGCAGGAGGCTCAGATTCTGGGCGTTGCCTTCAGGATCGCCTTGTGTGCCACCGCCATCGCCGACGCCTAGGTATAGGTAGCCATCAGGCCCGAATTGCATGCCGCCGCCATTGTGATCGGCGAAGGGCTGCGGAATGCGCAGCAGAATCACGCCGCTATTGGGATCAGCGCGATTGGGATCGTCGGCGCTGACGCGATAGCGCGCCAAGACAGTGTGGCCGTCGCGATCAAAATAGTAGACGAAGAAGGCGCCGTTCTGCGCGTATTGCGGATGAAAGGCGAGGCTGAGCAAGCCGCGCTCTGTGTAGCCGCCGCGGAAGGTGTCATCAGTCAGCAGCGCGTTGATATCCAAAAAGGGCTGGTCGAGCGTCCTGCCATCTTCGTACATGATCCAAATTTGGCCCGCCTGCTCGACCACAAACAGCCGTCCGCTGCCATCGCCTGCATGAGTCAGGTAGAGCGGATTATCGAACTTGCTGCCAATTGGCACGAAGCGATAAGCATAGGGATCGCGTGGGTCTTGCGCGTGAATGACATCGCCGTGCGCTAGCCAGAGCGCGCACACTAGCAACAGAGAGAGAAACTTGCGCATAGGTCAAACCGAGAGCGTAAATGAGCGTTCAATACAAAATATAGCACGCAGCGCGCGCTCGGTTGCACATTGCGCAAAATTTCTGCACAATACTGCCACTGTTCGCGATGAGAGTAAGGAGAGGCGGCCTGATGACTGCTCTTTCTCACAGGCGCAATCCTATCTTCTGGCAAGAGATCACGCATCAGCGCCGCGCGGCGCCGCGCAGCACTTGGATCGGCAAGGTCGTGCCGCCTGTGCTGCTTTTGGCGATCCTGATCGGCGTGCCGCTGAGCCTGAGCAATCCGATCATCGCCTTTCGGCACAGCCGTGAGTTCGCGCTAGTGGCCATCTGGGCGACTCATGCGATCGTGGCTGTGCGTTGCATCATTGCTGGCGCCAACACGGTCAGCCGCGAGCACGTCTCACAAACGTGGGACGCGCTGGTGCTGACGGGCCTCAGCGCGCGCCAGATTTTGCTGGGCAAATGGTTCGCGGCCCTGCGGCGAGTCGCGCCGTGGATTTTGGCGCTCGGCGCTGTGCGCCTGGCGATGTTGCCCGTGCTGATGATCGCCTTTGTGCATCGCTTCGCCTACTTCGCCTATCGGCGCTACAGCTCATACAGCTTGTACGATGACTACCAGATGCCGACAGTCGAATGGCTGCCATGGGCAGTTTACACTGCAGTCGTCCTGACCGTCTTGATCACGCTTGTGGAAGCGGCCTGTTGCACCATGCTGGGCATTTTTGCCAGCACGCTCTTCAAGCGTGGCGCGCTGGCAGCCGCAATGGCATTTATAGTGCGCTTCACGCCTGTGGCGATCTTCGCAGGCTTCACGCGCTATGAACTGGGCGCGGCTTCTTACCGTTGGTATCGTTTTGCGCCGTTCGCCTTCGCTGATGGCGGCACATCGCCGCTGTACATGCTCATCTTGCCACTCACAACCTGGACTCGCGGCAGGCATGTTGAGGCGCTTGGCACTTATAGCGGCGTTTTGCTGATGTTGCTTGGCGCCACGGCGATCGCGTTCATGCTCACTTTATGGCTGATGCGCCGCAGTGGCGCGCTCAGCGGCGCTGCAAGGTGATCTCACGCGCGCGAATCCAGCCTGAGAGCGGCGCGCCCACTGCGCGCACCAAGTAGAACTCGCCGAGAATGCCTGACTCGATGTAGCCTTCGGTCGGCCCGAAGATGATCATCAGCTCGGTATCAGGCGGCGCCACGCCGTTCAACAACGCGAGCGTGACATCGGGTTGCGACCACAGATAGCCATTATAAATCGTCCAAGCCTGCAGCGGCACATCAGGCGGCGCATCGGTCGGCGTGGGCGCCAAGAGCGCTTGTGGTAGACATGGCAACAGATCGCAGGCGCTCACAGCCAACATTGCTAGAATCATCAGCGCCGCTGTAGCCTTGCTGAGACGCGCTATAATCATCCTAGCATCCTTTCTGAGTGACTGTGTGCGATGCTAAAAGCGCGGCCTTTGATTATAGCCCTTGTGCTGTGCAGCTTTGGCCTGAGCGCCTGGCAAGTTCGGGCGGCGCCTGATTCATCGCGCTACGACGTCTTTTTGCGCGATCAGGCTGTGATCTTCGTCGACGCGCGCACAGCGCTCAGCACAACGATCAATATCAATGGCGATTGGCACACGCTGATTGGCGAAGGCGTGCTATTCCGCGCCGCCGATACCAAAGCGGCGCTCGTGGCTTTGCCCAACGGCGATATCGCCTTGCATCCCTACATTCCGCGCCAAAATGAACAGCTCATGACTCGCTGGATCAGTTCTGCCAACGGCAAGTGGCTAGCATGGGCCTTCACAGCCCGCACTGAGCGCGGCACGATCAGCGATCTGTTCGTGGTAGAAGGTTTGCTGGGCGAGAACCGCATGGCGCTACATACAACCTCCACACGTGGACTGGGCATTTTGCCTTTGGCGATCAGCGACGATGGCGCCTACGTCTTCTACACGCGCCGCACCGATCTGTTCGAGCCGTTGCCGCCTGTCCTCGACCTGCCCGTCGAGAGCGTCTTGCGCTTGCATGTTGAGAGCGGCGAGGCCGTCCCACTGCCCGATTCGCCCGATTGCCCATGCTTGATGGCATTCTCGCCCGATGCGCGCCGTGCCTTGCGCCTTGCAGCCACAGCTGATGGCGTCACCGTCACTTTAATCGAACTCAACGGCTTGATTGAGCAGCCTATTGGCGCCTTGCGCGGCTATGAGCGGCCGCATTATCCCGTCTTCGCCGCTGACGGCAAAAAGGCACTCTTCAGGCTCAGCCGATCCAGTGGACGCACGCGCTCGGCGATCGCGCTCGCCGATTTCACTGTGCGCGAAGCCCGCCTGCTGACCGAGACGCTGCCCGAGCCTTTGCGCCCGCTCGCGCTGACCGCTCGCGCCGACACAGCCCTGCTGCTCAGCTTGAACGCCTCAGGCACCTTCAAGTTGACCTTGGCAGATGGCGCCATTGTGCGCGTCTCGCCCGAGAGCTATCTGGGCAGCTTGCCATGAGCTGGTCGCGCCGCCGTTTCCTGATCGCCGCGCTCTTGGCAGCCGCTTGCCGCCCTGAGCGCGCTGCGCCGACCGTCTATCAACGTGGCATGGCGCGCTTGCCAACTGATACGCCAGCACAAGCTGTGCCCATCGCCGCGACTGTGCCGCCTGTGCCGCGACAGATTCCGATCACGCCGCTCAGCCGACTTTACGAAAAGTCCTTTCGTGGCACGCCAACTTTGTCCGATCCTGAGCGTTGGACGTTGCAGATCGATGGCTTAGTGGCCACGCCATTGCAGCTCAGCCTAGCTGAATTGCGCGCCATGCCACAACAGCGCGCTGTGCGCACCTTGCAATGCATCAGCAACCCTGTTGGTGGTGGCCTGATCGGCACATTGATATGGCAAGGCGTGCCGCTTGCGCCACTGCTGGCGCGCGCACGCATCCTGCCTAGTGCCCGCTACGCGCTCTTTGAGGCGGCTGATGGCTACACCACGTCTGTGCCGCTCGAGCGCCTGACTCAGCCTGAGGTTATGTTAATTTTGGGCGCCAATGACGCACCCTTGCCCTTGCGGCACGGCGCGCCGCTGCGCATCCTGATACCGAACTTGTATGGGCAAAAGCAGCCGAAATGGCTGACGCGCATCACGCTCGCGGCTGAAGATCGGCTTGGCTACTGGGAAAATCCAAGCCGCGGCTGGTCAAATTTGGCAACGGTCAAGACCAACAGCGCCTTGCGGCGACCGACCACGAACCTCTTGCCGCTCAGCGCGCCGATTTATCTTGAAGGCTATGCCTTTGGCGGCGAGCGCGCTATCACAGCCGTCGAGGTGAGCATCGAGTCGGCCGACTCAGCGCGCCAACCCTCTGCCTGGCAAGCCGCAAGATTGATCGCGCCGCCTAGCCCACTGGCTTGGACGTGGTGGTACTTCCTGTGGATGCCGCGCCAAGTCGGTCTGTATCGCTTGGCAGTGCGCGCCACAGATGCCAGCGGCTTCAAGCAACCAGCTTTGCCCAACAGCCTGATCGGCGCTGCCTTCCCGGATGGCACCGACGCCATTCACGCCATGCGCGTGCGCCTGCACGTTGATTAAGGTCTCTCAATGGGCAGCTTGTTCAGGTCGCCATAAGTGAATTCGATCTGCCTGACCGAGACCCAACCGTAGCGCTTGGTCTCACGATCGCGGACGCGCACCCATTGTGCGTCGGCTGTGCGCGCAAAGGCCTCATAGTCCACACCGAAAAATTCAGTGAAATACGTAGCTTCGTTGCTGGGCGCATTACGCACAAAACAGCGCCTGACGGTCTTGAAAACTGCCAAGCCGTGTACCGAGCCGCTGGCATACAGGCTGAAAGCGCCGCTGCTGCCATCTAAGGCGCGGATAACCACGCGATAGTCGTCTGCGCTGCTCAGCTGCGGAATGGCGATGCGCAATTCCTCGCCTTCTTCGTTGGCGCTAGCAAACGCCTCGCGGAAGCCTTCGCGCGTGTAGATTTCCAAAGCCGCTTTGAGCTTCGAGTCGGGCGTTGGGCGCACCACGAACAGGACGGCGCGTCCGCGCGGCGTGAAGCGCCACTCAGAGATGCCTGCATCGCGGAAGCCATCAATGGCGACGCGCTGGACTTCCTCTAGCGGCAAGAAGTTGATTGGCGTCCGCGTTGGCGTGGCCTCAGGCGCGCTGAGAATCACGCTCAGCCAGAAGGTGCGCGCCATGCTGCCCAGTCCGCGCCCGCGCACGGCGATCAGATAGTCGCCATCTGCGCTGAGCGGCACTGCCAAGAGCGGCTGCGTGCGATTGTTCTCGGCGCTGCTGCTCGCCTCAGCTATGAAGTTGCGCGCCGCGTCATAGAGCGTGATCGTAGCAAAGACGGCGTCAGGCGGGCGCGGCGTCGGGCGGCCGATTGGCGGCGGCGCGCCGGGCGTATTCACTTCACCTGCCACAGGCAGGTACAGCGAAATGAGCGCCGTCTGACCTGCTTTGCCGCTGAAACGATAGTAGCGCTCTTCTGAAGCGGCGATCTGACCTTGCGCGTAGCCATCGGCGGCGATGCTTTGAGCCATGTCGGCGCGGTCAGCGCTCAGCGTCGCTTCGATAGTCGGCGTTGGCGGCGTATCTTTGGCGAGCAGGAAGAAGCTGAGCAGGTAATCGCCTGCGGCTTCGTCAGTCGTGGCGATCAGGGCGATCGCATACTGGCCATCTTGTGAGAGCGGCGCTTCCAGCACGGCATAGCCGTTGGCGCGGCTTTGGCGCGCCTCACGCACAGGCTGGCCATCAGGCGCGATCAACTGCAATGTGGGCGCCTCGCTGCGCTGAGTCTCCACTGTGAGGCGCACTTGCTGAGTCGAGCGGGCCAGGAAGCGGTAGACGGCTGAGTCAGGCGCGTTGAGCCTGCCACGCATGATCTGGCCGCTGCTGATATGAACTGTCAGCGGCGTTGGCGTCGGCGCAGGAATTTCAGCGTTCAGACGGATAGTGTAGGCGATCTCTTGGTCTGAGTCGTTGCGGATAGTGAGCGTGTAGACGCCCGGTTGCCTCAAAGTGCGCCGCCATGCCGAGGCAGTGGCGCTTGTGGAAGTGTAGCCGAGCGCTTC
>RFIM01000023.1 GCA_003695215.1 Chloroflexota bacterium | reverse complement strand
TGATAATCGAATTCAAGGTCGCGCAAGGTTTGCAGCACAGCCTCGCGCTCTTGGGCCAACTGCTGTACGAGCGGCATCTTGCCAAACTCGACTTCGAAATCGCTGTGCGCACGCCTAGGCCGACTCAAAAGCGGTAGCAGGATGATCAGCAGCGCGAAAGCGCTGAAGAAGAGCAGCAACATGTAGCCGCCTGCGCTCATGGCTGCACTTCCTGAGCCAGTAGCGCCTCGATCAGCGGGCGCAAGACGCTGACGGTAGTCGGCGCGATGATGACGTGCGCGATCTCCCCGCGCCGATTGATGATAAAGGTCTCAGGCACGCCACGAATGCGATAGGCGCGCGCGATCTGGCTGCCATCATCGTGGCCAGTTGGATATTCCACGCCGAACTCAGCTAGAAAGGCGCGCGCGTCGCGCTCATTGTCCAGGTAGCCGACGCCGATCATGGCGAAGTCCTGGCCGCGGAAGGTATCCCAGATAGCGTTCAGCTCAGCGGCTTCAGAGCGGCACGGGCCGCACCAGCTCGCCCAGAAGTTGATCAGCACTACTTTGCCGCGCTGCTCACTCAGATCGAAAGTGCCGCCATCATACAACTTCAGGCGGAAAGTCGGCGCCGCGCCGCTGCTGAGTTGACCTTGATTGCCCTGCAGCAAGGCAATACCTAGCCCGATCACGATCAGCACTGGCACAGCGATGAAAAATGGTACGATCAAAGGGCGCCGTGGCCGTGAATCGCTCATAGCTCAAAACCGCTCATCTAGCTCGCGCTCTAGCTGAGCGCGATACGGATCATCGCTTACAGATGGCTCAGGCGCGGCGTCGGACTCAGCGCGGCGCTGGCTCCAGCGCCAGAGAGTCAATCCGAGCAGGATGCCGAAGGCGCCGATCACGAGCAGCGGCAAGGTGACCGTGAAGAATTGCAAGGTTGGATCGGTCGGTTGGCCAACAGCGACCTGACCGAAGCGCGCCACGAAGTAGGCGCGCACTTCTTGATCAGACGCGCCGCAGGCCAACAGATCGCGCACTTGTTGGCGCCAGCGCTCGCAGGCTTCTGTCGGGCAAACTTCAAGCGGCACGTTCTCGCACACAGGGCAATACAAGCCTTTGGCAACGCGATTCACGTCGTCGTCGCTGACAGGCTGTGTGCAAGCAGGATCGCCTTGCGCTGAGACAGGCACGGCGCTCAATAAGGCACAACAGAGGATCAACCAGAGCCAGCGGCGCATTTTCTCAGTCACCTGCGATTTGCAGACTGCTCGGCGCGCGCGCCTCAGCCACTTTTTCGGCCAGCTCGCGCTGTGGATCAGGATATGCAGCCAAGAATGTGCCGATGATCAGCAGAACGCCGCCCCACCACACCAAATTCACTAGCGGATTCAAGTATACCTTGAAGGTGATCCTATCGCCTTGATGGTTGATCAGCAGGACGTAGAAATCGCTCTCTAGCGTGGTGTATTGCCCTGCAATGCTCATCGGCGTGCCGCGCTCGCCGAAGAAATCCTTGCGCGGACGAATTGTGCCGACGTACTGCCCATTGCGGAAGACGCTCACATTGGCAATCACCATAGTGCGCCCATCATCGGCCACTGCTTCGAAGGCATCGTCATAGCGCATGCTCATGTTGCCTAGCGAGATGGCCTGCCCGACGCTGAGCGTCTGTTGCGTCTCCTGCTGATAGACCGTGCTCGCCACTATGCCGATGCCGATCACGACTACAGCCAGATGGATGAAATAGCCGCCATAGCGGCTGCGATTGCGTGCAAACAGGCGATTGAGCGCCACGAGTATAGACTCGCCGCGCGCCATGCGCGCCTTCACGCCGCGATAGTATTCCCAAAGCGCTGTGTAGCCCGCCAAGCAGATCATGCCGTAGCTCAGGAAGGCGCCAGGCTCATGCGTGCCAAGCGCAACTAAGATCAGCACTGTGCCGACCGTCAGCGCCAACGGCACGCGGATAGCTTTGCCCAAAGCGCTTAGCGAAGTGCGCTTCCAAGCCACTAGCGGCGCAATGCCCATCAGCACGTAGATCGCGCCGAAGAGCGGCACCACAACCGCGTTGTAATATTCGGCGCCAAGCGTGATCGCCTGCCCGCTGAGCAGCTCCGTGAAGAGCGGCGCGTAGGTTCCCCACAGCACCATGACCGTCACGCCAATGAACAGCCAGTTATTCAAGATGAACATGCTCTCGCGGCTCAGCAGGCCTTCCAAACGATGATCGGACGCCAACTCGCCGCGGCTCCAGCGCCATGCCCATAGCCCAAGGCAGCCGACTGCGCAAATGCCCAAGAAGATCAGCATCGGCATCCCAATCTCGCTGCGCGCGAAACTATGCACGCTGGCCACGATGCCGCTGCGCGTGCTGAAGGTGCCAAGAATCACTAGCAGGAAGGTGAGGATGATCAAGAACATGTTCCACGCCTTGAGCATCCCGCGCCGCTCTTGGATCATGATGCTGTGCAAGAAAGCCGTGCCCGTCAGCCATGGCAGCAGCGCAGCATTCTCCACAGGATCCCAGCCCCAGTAGCCGCCCCAGCCCAGCACGTCATAAGCCCAGCGCCCGCCAAGGATCAAGCCTGCGCTCAGGAACAGCCAAGCAATCAGCGTCCAGCGGCGCGTGGCGCGTATCCAGTTGGTATTCAGCTGCCCGCTGGCCAGCGCTGCCATAGCGAAGGCGAATGGAATCGTCATGCCGACATAGCCGCCATACAGCATCGGCGGATGGAAAACCATGCCGAAATGCCGCAACAGCGGATTCAGCCCTTGCCCATCGCGCGGGAAGAACAAACTCGCCTCAGGTGCAGGTTGAAAGACGCTCGCCACAGGCTGCGAAGCGCCTGGTAGAATCCAAAAGCGCGCGAACGGATTCTCGTATAGCACCACCAGGATCATGAAGAAGGTCAGCACAGCAGCTGAGAAGGTGACCATCCACGGCATCAAGCGGCGCTCGCTGCGCCAATTGATCAAGATAGCGATCGCCACAAAGGCGCTCAGCATCCATGACCAGAACAGCAGCGAGCCCGGCTGCGCGCCCCATAGCGCCGTGATCTTGAAAAAAATCGGCTCGTTGATCTGCGTGACTGACCAGACGTACTGCATCTCGAAGCGTCCCGTCAGCTGCGCTGTCACCAGGCTCAGGCAGGCCAGGCTCAAGAGCGGCATAGTCAAGAGCAAGCTGTTGCGCGCGCTGAGAATCCAGCGATCAGCGCGATTCAGCGCGCCATAGGCGCCAAAGAGCGCCGCGAGTGCCGCGCCGATCAGCGCAAGCCCTGTCGTGACAATCCCTAGTTCAGCCAACATTGCAATTTCCCTACTTACGGCGCAACGCCGCCAAGCCGCCGAACATCATGATCGCAGGCAAAGCCAATAGCCAGCCCAAGCAGCCAAGCCGCTGCTGATACGAGTTGGTCTCTTGTACGCCTTGCGCGCGTTCGATTGGCAGTGGCGGCACTGCCGATGGACTCAACTCGCCTGTCAAAGCGCGCCGCACATCGCGCGCCGCGCCTTTGGCGATGCTCAAGACGATGTGGCGCGTGGTCATGACCTGTGTGATATCGCCCATGCGCGCAGGCACGCGCGCCAACGCCTCGATCACCTCAGGGCTCTCCACAAGGTAGCGCCCTAGCAAGCGCTGAAACGGATCGCTTGGCGCGAGATTGGCGCGCGCCGCTAGCGTGTTGTAGTAGACGGGCAAGGTCTCTTCTTCAAGGCGCGCTTTGTAGCCTTGCATAGCGCTCTCATAATCCAGCTGGCCGCGCTTGTGTGCCAAGTACTGCTCAGCCAGGGCTTTGGCGCTGAAGACTGCATCGTAGACGCCCTGACCGCCGAGCGGGTCTTTGTGATGCACGGCATCGCCGACCAGCGCCCAGCCCTTGCCATAAGGCTGACGGTAGTAATTCGGCACGTGCTTCAAACCGCGCACACTGGTGACTCGTTCCGCGCCTTGCAAGCGCGCCCAGACGCGCGGCGCGTTCTGCAGCAGCGCTTCATAAAGCGCCTCAGGCGCGCCTGCGCCTTGCGAGAAGCGCTCTATAGTCTCGGCATGCCCTTCGCAGACCACAGCCGCTGTGCCATCAGCGCTGTCCATGATCAAGTAGCCCAAGCCGTCAAGCGTGCTATGCGCCACCATCAACGGCTCGTCAAGATCGTACGGCTGCAGATTGCGCCAATAGGCATAGTAGAGCGATGTCGTCGGCGAGTCGTCTACGTTATAGAGCGGCGCGTCCACCTTGCGCGCTACTAACGACCAACGTCCATCAGCGCCGACGATCAGATCGGCGTAGAAGCGTTCAGCCTTGCGGCTGCCATGCCGCATGCCTTCCACACCGATCACGCGGTCACCTTCCCAAAGCAGATCGGTCACTCCAAAGCCTTCTAGCGCCGTCACGCCGTGCGTGTTGGCTGCATGGCGCCACAGAGCGTGATCGAAGCGCGCTCGATCAATGGCGTAAGCGTAAGCACGCCCGCGATCTTCAGGGATGGTAGCGATAGCGCGGTAGTAATCGCGCGATTCGCTTACCAGCTTGCGGATTTTCGGTGTGTTGTGCGCGTATTCTGCCTCAGGCGCGCCGATCTCATCCAGCAGCGCCATAGTGCAGGCGTAGATGATCGGACTGGAGACAGCGGGCAGGCTTGGGAAGGTGGCGCGATCCAAAAGCAGGACGCGCAAGCCGCCTTGCGCAAGGCGCGTCGCTAGCGTGGCGCCAGATGGCCTGCCGCCGACGACAATCACAGCGTAGTGCGATTCCGAGAGGCTCATAGCGTCAACTCAAAAGCGTTCATGGGCGTTTGCCCAGATTGTACTAAAATTCACGGGCAGTTGCCGAATCGCCTGCGCTCTTGGCGGATTGACTCAGGCGCTGCTCAGCTTTTATAATCCGAACCAAATGTGATTTGATTGCTGAACCAAAATTCAACCATGCCGCGCAAACCTGCTGACCAGACCGTTCGCCGTGAAGATATTCTGTTGGCTGCGGCTGCCGTTTTCCGCGAGCGCGGCTACGCCGGCGCCACTATGGCGCACATCGCACGCCGCGTGCGCCTGACGGCAGGCAGCTTGTATCATCACTTCCCTGCAGGCAAACAGGACCTGCTGCTGGCTGTGCTGAACGTCGGCATGGACACTGTGATAGCGCAACTGGAGGCGATTTTGGCGCAAAATCTGCCGCCTGCTGAGACCTTACGCCGCATGATCGAGGCGCACGCTATGGCAGTGACGCAAAACGTCTCAGTTGGCGCTGCCATGGTCTTCGAGATTCGCACGCTGATCAAATTGCCGCCTGATGATCCGAGCGCGGCTGAGCGCGATGCTTTCCTAGCGCGCCGCGATAAGTTCGAGCGCCTTTTCCGTGTTGTGATCGAGCGTGGCATTCAGGAAGGCGTCTTTCGGCCTGTGGACGTGGGCTTGTTCACTAAGGCGTTGCTTGGCGCGCAGAATTGGATCGGCGTTTGGTACCGCGAGGACGGCAAATTGCGCGGCGAGCAGATCGCAGCACACATGGCAGAGACTTTTCTGGCTGCGCTCGGCTGCTTTTGCTCAAAAACTGATGCATCAGATTAATAAAATCAAGATCGATCTTGAAAAAATGAAACCTTTCCTTGAAAAGTGCGTATAGGCTCACTGCGAAGCACTTCCAGAGAGAGGTTTCCGAGATGAGCAGAGCAGCTGCGTGGTATGGCAGCCGCTGGCAATGGCGTTTTTTCAGCATTTGGTCAGGCCAGGCGCTTTCGCTCCTGGGCAGCGCGCTGGTCCAGTTTGCCTTGATCTGGTGGCTGACAGCGACCACTGGCTCGGCAACGGCGTTGGCTATGGCGACTCTGGCAGCGATGTTGCCGCAAGTGTTGCTGAGCTCTTTTGTGGGCACGCTGGTGGATCGCTGGAATCGGCGCATGATCATGATCGTCTCCGATAGCATGATTGCGCTCTGCACGCTGATCGTGGCCCTGCTGTTTACCAGCGAGCTAGTCCAACTTTGGCATATTTACCTTCTGCTGATGTTGCGCGCGCTGGGCGCAACCTTTCACACGCCTGCGATGCACGCTTCAACAACGCTGATGGTGCCAGAAAAGCACTATGCGCGTGTAGCAGGCATCAATCAAGCGCTGAATGGCATGACGAATATTCTCGGGCCAGCGCTTGGCGCGCTTTTATTGCGCACGCTGCCGCTGTTCGGCATCCTGCTGATAGATATCATGACGGCGCTGTTGGCAATCTTGCCGTTGTTGGTCTTCAGCGTGCCGCAGCCGCAGCGCAGCAACGCACTGGTCAAGCGCTCAGTGTGGTCAGAATTCCGTGAAGGGCTGCGCTATGTTTGGTCGTGGCGCGGCCTGACGTTATTGATCGGCTTGGCAATGCTGCTGAACTTCCTGCTCACGCCTGCTATCTCGTTAGTGCCGCTGCTGGTGGCGCAACACTTTCAGGCGGATGCTGGAGGCTTGGCGGCCATGAACATGGCTTTAGGTATTGGCATAATCGCAGGCGGCGCATTTTTAGGGCTCTGGGGCGGCTTTGGCCGAAAAATCGTGACGAGCCTGATGGGCGTGCTTGGCATCGGCGTGGGCATCTTGCTGATCGGCGTTGCACCGAGCAGCGCGCTGTGGTTGGCGATCATGGGCATGTGGATAGCTGGCGCGATGCTCTCGATGGCGAATGCGCCGATCCATGCCTTGTTGCAAGCGCGCGTCATGCCTGAAGTACAAGGGCGCGTTTTTGGGCTGATGAACAATCTCGGCATAGGCATCACGCCGCTCAGCCTGTTGATAGCAGGGCCGCTGGCCGACGCGATCGGCGTGCAGAGTTGGTTTCTGGCGGCAGGTGTTGCCTGCGTGGTGGCTGTAGCTTACGGCGCTTCTAATCAGGCGCTCATGAATATCGAAGCAGACAGAACAAGCGCCTTGCGCGCTACAAGCGCTGAGGAAACGTCAGCTAGCGATGCTTGACGCTTGAGGTTTCAATCTGGTAAGCTCAAGGCGATTCTTGAATAGATGAGGCGTGATGATGAGATATCCATGGTTACGCAAATTGGCACTTCTGGCGCTGATAGCAGCATTCTGGTCGCCGAGCGGGCTGCTCAGCGCTGATTCAGGCGGTAAGCTGAACTGCGCCGCCAATCAAACGGCGCCGGAGTGCCTCTCGCCGATCGTCTATGGTGTGGAGATGCGCGCCATTGAGGCGGAGATGGCGATCAATCCTGCGCCGAGCTTCCCGCGCCTGCCCGTGGATGATAACGTACTCTATCGGCGTCCCTTCCGCCGCGTTGAAAAGCCGACAACCATTCACGATGCGCCCAATGGCAACGTGGTTGGCGCATATCCTGAGGGCTTCATTTTTGTAGTGGCAGGCAAAAGTGTAGACGGCTGGGTGCAGGTCGGGCCGAACGCCTGGGTGCAGGAGAGCGCACTCGGGCCGATCAACAAGGCTGTCTCGCGTTTCTCGGGCGTCCTTCTGCCTGAAGGCCTGCCGACGCGCCCGTTCGCTTGGATGCTGCTGGACACACGCCCGAGCCGCACGCCTGGCGCCAAGCCTGTGGCAGGCACGCCCGAGATCAAGCGCTACACCATGGTCAACATCTTCGCTGTGGCAGTCGTGGATACATGGGAATGGTACTTGGTCGGGCCGGATCAGTGGGTGCTGCAGACGCGCGTGGCTAAGGTGAAGCCGATAGAGCGCCCTGAAGGCATTGAAGCGGGCAGGAAATGGTTCGCCGTCGATCTCTATGAGCAGACTCTGACCGCTTATGAAGGCGATAAGGCAGTTTTCGCCACGCTGATAGCTAGCGGCTTGCCTGAGTGGGGCACGGATGAAGGCGTTCACAAGATTTTTGCGCGCTACGAAGAGACGCGCATGTCCGGCGCCGAAGGCAAGCCGCAGTACTGGTACCTGCCGCTTGTGCCGTACGTGATGTACTTCAACAACTCAGAGCAGGCGCTGCACGGCGCTTACTGGCACGATGGCTTCGGCTATCGCCGTTCACGCGGCTGCATCAACTTGAGCATCACTGACGCCAAGTGGATTTACGAATGGACGCAAGATCAGCCTGACGCTTACGTCTACATCTATCATAGCGGCACTTACCGCCCAGGCGCGCCGCAGTGAGCAGCCTGGAAGGCTGCCTTTTCAATGGCGGCCTTCCTGCTCAAAAATAGTGCCGAGCGCTGAAGGCGGCCTAGCGCGCAAGATCGTTCGAATGGGCGGATGTAGCCGCGGCGGCAATATTCTCAGCAGCTGATCTAGGTATGGGCCACTCACCAGAAAGAGCGTGAAGAGCATCAGCAGCCACGGCAGCGCGTTGAGCAGCTCGACAACCTGTGGCGGCACCTGCGCTTGGACGTTAGTCACGACTGTGCGCAGCCCTGCTACCAAGTACACGCCGAAGGCAACGCGCAGTGGATACCAGCCGCCGAAGATCACAATGGCCAGCGCGATCCAACCGTTGCCTGCAATGCCTGTGTCCGACCATGTCGGCAGTACGCCGAGCGTGTAAGCAGCGCCGCCTAAGCCGACCAAGCCGCCGCCAACAGCTGTGTATAGATAGCGCATTGCGTTCACGTTCACGCCGCGCGCAAAGGCCGCCTGCGGCCGCTCGCCTATAGCGCGCAAGGTCAGGCCTGCCTTCGTGCGGAAAAGCCACCACCAAGCCGCGCCAATCGCGATGAAGCTCAGGTAAGTGAACAAGTCCTGGTTGAAAAAAATCGGGCCGATCGTCGGGATATCTTTCAGCACAGGAATGGGCAGGAATGTAGCTGGAAAGACCTGCGCGTTGCGATAAGGAATGCCCAGAAAGAGCGCCAAATCGCGGCATAGCAAGGTCAGCACAAAACCGACCGCCACTTGGCTCAACTTCAGCTCAATGCTGCAGACGGCCACGATCAGCGCGATCACCAAGCCAACGCTTATGCCTGCCAGCGTGCCCAGAATCACGCTGCCCGTGCCAGTGCCTATCACAAAGGCCACCAAGGCTGAAAGCACCAGCGAGCCATCTAGCGAGAGATTGATCACGCCGCCGCGCTCCGTGATCGTCTCGCCGATTGCAGCTAGCACAATTGGCGCGCCGACCTTGACGATATCCGCCAAAGTGCGCACAAGCGCTTCATCCATGTTCAGCGCGCTCCTTTCGGCGCGCCGCTAGCCGCGCCCGAATGCCGCCGCCGATGAGCACTGCCAGCACGAGCGCGCTCTGAAAGACGTTGCCGAGCGCAGCGTCGATTTGTACAGCGCTATCCAGCGATGTTGCCAATTTCAGGCTGCCAATTGGCACTGTCGCAATGAAAAGCGTCACAGGCAGCACCCAAGCGGCGCGCACGCCCGTCAACAGCACAATCAACACGCCCATGAAGCCAATGCCGCCTGAGATGTTCGGTAACAAGCGCCCGCGCGTGAACAACACTTGGAAGGCGCCCGCCAAGCCTGCCAGAGCGCCACAGACGACGAGCGCCCAGAAAATGTTGCGCTCGACGCGCACGCCAAGGATGCCCGCCGATTTGGCGTTCCGCCCGATGGCGCGCAATTGCAAGCCAAAGCGCGTGCCGCGCAGCGCCATGAACACCACAGCGAAGGCGATCAGCGCAATGGCAATGCCCAACGGACTCAAGCGCAGGTCCGCTTGGCGCGGCAGGAGCGCTGCTGGCGCGAATGGCGCCGTCTGGGGAAAGGTGCCGACGCGCCACGGCCCGTTCACTAGCGAGAGCAGAATGTTCACGCTGATGAAGTTGAGCGCCACGCCGCCGAAGATTTCATTGATGCCGCCACGGATCTTGAGCAACGCCACTAAGCCTGCCCATAATGCGCCGCCTAGCATCGCCAACAGCAGCTCTGCAGGCAAAATCAGCGCCGCAAGAGCGCCCCAATCGCTCACATCGCGTGGAATGGTGCGCGCAATGATCGTGGCGAAGATCGCGCCCATAGTCACCTGCCCTTCCACGCCAATGTTCCACAAGCCCGCTGTGAAGGTCAGCAGCAAGCCCGCTGCGCACAGCAGCATTGGCAAAGCTGCCATGATCACGTCGGCGCGTGCACTTGGCGTGCCGATAGCGCCTTCAAGGAAGCGCTGCGCCGCTGCTAAGGGCGCTTTGTCCAAGCTCAGCATGATCAAGGCGATCAGGGCAAGGGCTGCGCTCAGCGCCGCGCCAAAGGTCAGGAGTGTGCCGCGTAGCTTTGCCGCTTGGCTCATGTGCGCTTACCTCCGATCAATTCGCCCAGGCGCTCGGCAGGATTGCGCGCTGAGTCGTCCAGGTCTTCTACCAGAGTCGCCCTGCCTTCGCAAAAAACCAGGACACGGTCGCTGTAAGTGACAATCTCATCCAGGTCGGGCGAAGTGAAGAGGATCGCCGCGCCTTGATCGCGGCGCGCCAAGAGCTGCTGCCAGACCCAGGCCGTGCTTTCCACATCCAGGCCGCGCGTCGGATCTTCCAGCAGCAGCAAGCGCAGATTCTCGGGCAAGAGCGCGATCAGCGTGCGCTGTTGGTTGCCGCCTGAGAGAGTCTGGATAGGGCTGTGTGGCGCGCCACGGATGTTGTAGCGTGCGATTTGGCGTGCCGCTAGCGCGTTCGCTGCGCGCCAATTGATCCACAAACCGTTGTTGGTTGTGAGCGCGAAATGCTCGCTCAGCGTCAGCCCATCCACCAGGCCTTCTTCAAGGCGCCCTGACGGCGCATAGGCGACGCCCATCCGCAGCAGCTCAGCATAACCCTTGCCGTGAATGGGCACGCCTGCGATTAGGATGCGCCCGCCATTGAGCGGCTGCAAGCCCGCGCAAGCGCGCAGAAAATCGCTCTGGCCGCTGCCATCTAGGCCTGCTAAGCCGATAACCTCGCCGCTACGCACGCTCAGCGAGAGATCGCGCACCGTCAGGCGGCGCGCCGTCAGGCTGACCGACTCAGCGCGCAGGATTTCCGCACCTAGGTTGTGCGCGCCGCGTGTTGGGCGTGGCAGGCTCTGCCCAAACATCAGCGTCACTAGCTCATCTATCGGCGTTGGCATGTGGCGATGCCCAACTAACTTACCGCCGCGCAAGACGTAGACTTCCTGGCACAAAGCGGCTACGTCTTCTAACTTGTGCGAGACTAGGATCACAGTCATGCCTTCTTCTGCTGCAAGCCGCTTTAGCGCGCTGAAGAGCATGTGCTTCTGCTCAGCGGAGATGCCTGTAGTCGGCTCATCGAGGATCAGCAAGCGCGCGCCTAGGCTCAGCAAGCGCACGATCTCCAGCTGTTGGCGCTCGCCGATAGTCAGGCTATCCACATAGCGGAAGGGATCGATCTCGAAGCCGAGTCGGGTGGCGTGAGCGGTCAGTGCCTGGCGCGCGGCTTTCCGTTTGGGCAATAGCCCTTCGCGCCTGCCTAACATGAAGTTGTCTAGCACCGTCAGGTTTGGCACGTCCAGCGGGTCTTGATGCAACATGCCGATGCCACATTGCAGCGCGTCGGCAGGGGTTTGGAAGGTCACAGCGCGCCCATCAATGAAGATCGTGCCTGAATCGGGAGGCTGGTAGCCGCTCAATATCTTCATCAGCGTGCTCTTGCCGGCGCCGTTCTCGCCCAGCAGCGCGTAAATGCGCCCTTCGGCAAAGCTGAGCGTGAGCGAATCGTTGGCACGCAATGTGCCGAATGTCTTGGTGATGTCTTTAAGTTCAACGTGCATGGTCAGCGCGTGCCTGGCAGGGCAGGCGCACCGCGCCCGCCCTTAGCTGCAATCACAAAACGCCAATGGCGCGCCAAAGCGCTCAGTCTGCCTTGCTGGCGCCCAGCATGCCTTCGACAAGCTGCGGCATGTACCAAATCTGCTTATCGGTCGCCACTTCACCTTCAGCCAGGAACGGCGTGCCATCTTGGTAGTTCAGCGGACCGACAAACAAGTTGATCGAGCCATCGCCCAAGCCTTTCTTGAAGGCATCCAGCTTCGCCCGCTCTTCTTCAGTCAGCGCGTCGCCATAGATATAGCCAACTGCTGAGCTATCCAGGTCGTTGACGTTCTCCCAATTCGGCCCGTCCCAATCCCACGAGGATTTCCAAGTGCCATCCATGACGGACTTGACGATGCGCAGGTAGCTTGGGCCCCAGTTGAAGTACGGCACGCCTAGGCAGATTTTAGGCGCGATCTCGCAAGCGCCGATGTAGTCATACGGCACAGCGAAGACCTGCTCGCCGCGCTCGGCGCGCTGATTGGCGACCACAATGCCTTCGGTCGTGTCAATGCCGCTGATCAGCACATCAACGCCGCCGTTGAAGAAGTCGTTGGCCACAGCCGTCGGATCAGCCGTCACGCCTGGGATGTTGAACCAGAAGCCGATCCACTTGACCTCGAACTTCAAGTTAGCAGGATCGAGGCCGCGGTAGTTCTGATAGCAGTAGCGCGCGCCAAGATAGGTCGAGACGGCCAGACGGCGCGTCTCATCGTTGATCAGCGGCCCGAGGTAGGCAATGCTGTTGGTTTGCGTCTTCAGCGCAGCTGCGCAGCCGGCCACCATCTTCATGAATTCCATCTTGCCCATCACATTGCCCACATTCGGCGGCGCCTCGCCTTCCAGCACAGCTGAGCCTGAGACGTGAATGAAGACCACCTCAGGGAATTTCTCAGCTGCTGCTAGCGTCTCGGTGCCGAAATCGTCAGAAGTGGTGAAGATGACCTTCGCGCCCTGCTCGATCATGTTCTCCACCACCTGCTCCAGCGTCACGTTAGGACGATCCGCAGGATTGACTTTATCCACCACAATGGATTTCACGTTCGGCATCATCTTCTCTACGTACTGGGAGGCTTCGAAGTGCGCCTGGCTCCAGCCACGGTCGTTCTGCGGGCCGACCAACACATAGCCAACGACGAATTCCTCCTGCGCGGCTGAGTGCTGCACAGCCATCAGCCCTGTCAAGAGCATAGCGGCGACGAGCGCCAAAGTCGCAAAGCGTTTTAGAGACAACATCTCATTCTCTCCTCAGCAGAGACTAGACTCGCGCCTTCTCAAGGCGGTAACTAGACCATACCGCGTTTAGGGCCGCTTGCCAATTGGCGCCTTTACCAATTGTTAAAGGTCACTTCACGCCGACCAAGTAATTTGCCAGGAATTGGCCTGTGTAGCTGTGTTCGCAAGCCGCGATCTGCTCAGGCGTGCCCACAGCGATCACCTGGCCGCCGCGATCGCCGCCTTCTGGGCCCATGTCGATCAGCCAGTCGGCAACTTTGATGATATCCAGGTTGTGCTCGATGACCACGACTGTGTTGCCCTGATCCACGAGCGTCTGCAGCACGCTGATGAGCCGCTCGACGTCGGCTGCGTGCAAGCCGACGCTCGGCTCGTCCAGCACGTAGAGCGTCCTGCCTGTGCTGCGCTTGGCAAGTTCGCGGCTCAGCTTGATGCGCTGTGCCTCGCCGCCGCTGAGCGTTGTGGCAGGTTGCCCAATCCGAATGTAGCCCAAGCCGACCGCCTCCAAAGTCTGCAAGGGACGCACGATGTTGGGAAAGTTCTCGAAGAATGCCAAGCCTTCGCTGACAGTCATTGCCAAGATGTCAGCGATGCTCTTGCCCTTGTAGCGCACTTGCAACGTCTCGCGATTGTAGCGCGTGCCATGGCAAACATCGCAGGTGACGAAGACGTTTGGCAAGAATTGCATCTCGATCTGCAGCTGACCCTGCCCTTCGCAGTTCTCGCAGCGCCCGCCTTTGACGTTGAAGCTGAAGCGTCCAGGCCCATAGCCGCGCACTTTGCTCTCAGGCAACTCGGCGAACAGATTGCGGATGTGATCGAAAACTTTGGTGTAGGTAGCAGGATTGCTGCGCGGCGTACGACCGATAGGCGTCTGGTCGATATTGATGACCTTATCTATGGCTTCCAAACCTTCGATGCGATCATGATCGCCAGCGCGCTCGCGCGAGCCGTTCAGCACTTGCGCTAGCCGCTTGTAGAGAATCTCGATCAGCAGCGAAGACTTGCCGCTGCCGCTGAC
>RFIM01000205.1 GCA_003695215.1 Chloroflexota bacterium | reverse complement strand
GTAGGTCGTTCATCTGCCGATCAATCCTAGCCAAACCTTGCTGATCAGCTCAGGCTCGGGCAGTGCGAAGAAAATCCAGCCAAGCGCGACATAATGGAAGGTCGTCAGCACGCTCAGGATATCCATCAGGCGTGCCAAAAGCGGGCGCGCTCGTACGAAGGCGTCCCAGCTGGCTGCGCGCGCTGACCATTGCCTGAAGAGCCACAGGCCTATGCCATGCCAAGCGCCCCAGAGCACGTAATTGAGCGTTGCGCCGTGCCACAAGCCGATCAAGATCATCGTGCCGAGCTGCGCGCCCAGCACCACGCCTTCGCGCCAGGCTTTGAGCGGCGTGCGCAGCAGCCCGCGGCTGGCAGGCATGAAGAAGTAGGCGCGGAACCAGGCTGAGAGCGTCATGTGCCAGCTATTCCAGAAAGCCTGCAGATTGCGCTTGAGGTAGGGCGCCTCGAAATTCTCGGGCAGCTTAATGCCCGCCCAAAGGCCGATGCCAATGGCGATATCGGTGTAGCCACTGAAATCCAGGAAGAGCCGAAAGGCGTAAGCGTAGAGCATCAGCCAGAGCACGAGCGTGCCGCTGAGCGTGCCTGTGAGCGCGTCGCTCGCCAGTTGCGGCGAGAGCGCCATTAGCGCCAGCGAATCGGCCAGCACGAATTTCTTAAGCAAGCCGCGCATCAGGCGTAGCGCGCCTTGCCTGAAGCGATCGCTGCTCAGCGGCGCTGCCAAGGCTTTCTCAAACTGCTCAATCCGCGCGATCGGGCCAGCAGCGAGGGCAGGGAAGAAAATGGCGTATAGCACAAAGTGCGGCAAGGGCAAGGGCTTCAGCCTGCCGCTGCGGAAATCCAGCAGCACGTGCACCAACCGAAAGGCGAGGTACGAGAAGCCGATCCAGGCGAAGCTCTGACCAATGTTGAGCGCATCGGCGCCGACGCCTTGCAGCGCAGGTAATTTCAGCACGGCGAAAATTCCGATGATGTAAAGCATTAGGAGCAGCGCCATGCGCCGACGCGCAGGGCTATCCTGGGCTGTCAGCCACCAGGTGCCGACGCTGAGCGCGATCGCCGCCAGAGGCAGCCACAAGCTCGGCGCAACTTCCCACTGCAATAGGATCAGGAAGATGATGCTGGCGAGCAAGAGCAGCGGCAAGCGCAAGGTGCCTAGCAAAGGCGCGATCAGCGCGCAAAGCGCCATGCCGCCGATCAAAACAAGTGTCATAGGCTGCTGAGCCTTGCTGCAAGCTGGAACATGGCGTGCATTATACCGATTCGGCGCATTTGTGGTAGAATTTCGCCCATGACTGCACAAACACTGCCGCGCAAGGCACGCTCGACCTTATGGCGCGTGACTATTAGCGCCCTGATCGGCGCGATAGCGCTGCTCGGCGCGCTGAACGCGATCCTGATCGCGCTGCGCAACGCCGATCAGCCTACAGCCGCGCCGAGCGGCACTTTGCTCTACGTCAGCACTTTTGATGACGATCCTGAGAGCGCCATGGACGATTCGTTCAACGCACAGTGGGCGCAATACGCAGGCCAGGATAGCGCCACGATCGAGGACGGCATCCTGTACTTGAGCATTGGCTCGGTCGGCGGCGTCTTCAGCGATTTGGATCAGCTTTTCGCCGACCTGGACGCCGAAGTGCTGACCAGCTGGGAGCGCGGCGATCCTGAGGTGATCGCCGCAGCTGAGGTGAGCCTGATGTTCCGCTATCAGGATGTAGGCAATTTCTACGCCTTCAAGCTGCGCGGCGATGGCGCCTATCGCGTGGAGCGGCTGCACGATGGTGCCCTGGAGGTGCTGAGCGAGTGGCAGATCGCACCACAGGCGCTCAGCGGCCTGGGCGCCTTCAATCGGCTGCGTGTGGTGGCGCAAGGTGACCAACTGCGCTTTTTCATCAATGATACAGCCCTTCAGCTGTGCCCGAAGGGCGCCGATCGGCGCTCGACCTGGAACGGCTTGCGCAGCGGCGAGTGCTTGAGCAACAATCGCCAGACAGCTGAGGTGCTGATTGATTCGGCTTTCAAGACGGGTAAAATTGCCTTAGGCGCGGTAGCCGGGCAAGGCGCAACAGGCTTCCGCGTAGCATTCGATAATCTGATCGTCCGTGCGCCTTGAGGAATAGATAAACGCGCCATGCCGATGCCGCGTCCGCTCAGCATCAAGCTCGATAAGCCAAACGGCGTCCTGATCATCCAATGGGCAGATGGCGCGCTATGCCGTTATCCGCTCAGCCATCTGCGTGAGGCCTGCCCGTGCGTTGAATGCCGCGGCGGTCATCACAACATGGGACGCCAAGGCGATCCCGATCACATCCTGGTGCTGAGGCCTGCGCGCTCTTACAACATCGTACGCATTGAGCTGGTCGGCAATTATGCGCTGCAGCCATTCTGGGACGATAATCATCACACTGGCTTGTACACCTGGGAATACTTGCGGCGTCTGTGTGCGCCGCCTGAATCAGCCAGCAGCGCCACGAGCAGCGCTGCGGAGAGTCAGTGAGCTATGCACAGCTACTTGCCGTTCATCGAAGAGATTCTGATCGATGAAGAGACGCTCCAAGCGCGCATCGAGGCGCTCGGCGCGCAGATTAACGCCGACTACAGTCACATGAGCGATCTGCTGCTGATCTGCGTGCTGAAAGGCGGCGTTCTGTTCCTGACCGACCTGATGCGCCATATTCACGTGCCGCACGCCATTGATTTCATGGCCATCTCCAGCTATGGTCCAGGCGCGCGCGAGTCGAGCGGCATCGTGCGCATTGATCTAGACCTGCGGCAGAACGTGGAAGGGCGCAATTTGCTGATCGTGGAAGACATCGTCGATACCGGAACGACGCTAGCCTATCTGCGCCGCTTGCTCTTAGCGCGCAACCCTGCCAGCTTGCGCATCTGTGCGCTGCTCAGCAAGCCAAGCCGACGCCTGACCGATATTCCAATTGATTACGTCGGCTTCGAAATTCCTGACAAATTCGTCTTCGGCTACGGACTCGACTTGGATGAGCTGTATCGGAACTTGCCATTCATCGCGGCTGTGAAGCCTGGCATGTATGCCCATAGCTGAGATTGCTGCGCCATTCCAGCTCGAATATCCGCCGTTGGTCGGCGCTTTGTTGCCGCTCATTGGTGAGCGCGAGGCCTATTTAGTCGGCGGCGCAGTGCGCGATGCTTTGTTACGCCGCCCAAGCCACGATCTGGATTTGGCTGTGCCTGACGATGGCAGGCAGCTGGCAAGGCGCATTGCCAATGCCTTTCAAGGCGATTACTACGCGCTGGATGCTGAGCGGCAAGTTGGGCGCGCCCTTGTGCGCTATGATGGCGTGCCCTACAGCGTGGATGTGGCGCGCTTTCGTGGCGCCTCGCTTGAAGAAGACTTGCGCGGACGCGATTTCACGGTCAATGCTATTGCTGTGCCGCTACGCGGCGATCTACAGACGCTGATCGATCCGCTCAACGGCGTGCAGGACTTGTTCGATAAGCGTTTGCGGCGCTGCACGCCTGAGGCGATCCGCACCGATCCGATCCGCGCCTTGCGCGCCATCCGCCAAAGCTTGCAATTCAAGCTGCTGATCGAGCGCGAGACGCGCGCCGACCTGCGCACCTATGGCGTCGGCATCCTGAGCAGCTCGCCGGAGCGCGTGCGCGATGAATTCATGAGCATGCTCAATGGCGCCAAGCCGCAAGCGGCGCTGCGCGCGCTCGACTCGCTAGGCTTGCTACGGCTGATCGTGCCTGAAGTGGAAGCTATGCGCGGCCTGACTCAGCCTGAGCCGCACATATATGACCTCTGGGAACACACGCTGAACGCCGTTGAGCGCATGGACGCCGTGCTCACGACCATCAGTCCGTTGCGCACTGAAGAATCAGCGGCTGATAGTGCGCTCGGCTTGATCGTCTACCTGCTGGACGTTTTTCGTCCGCAGCTGCAGGCGCATCTCGAGGTGCCTTTGCCCAATGGACGGACAGTGCGCGCTTTGCTGATCCTCGCCGCTTTGCTGCACGATTGCGGCAAGCCTGCCACGCGCAGCCTTGACGAAGATGGACGCGTTCACTTCCATCAGCACGAGATCGTCGGCGCTGAGCAGGCTGCTGCCCGTGCCGAAGCCTTGCGGCTGAGCAATGAGGAAATGGCGCGGCTAGTCGGCTGTGTGCGCCACCACATGCGCCCGATGCACTTGCGCAGCGCCGAGCCGCTCTCGCGGCGCGCTATCTACCGCTTTTGGAAAGCCACTGGGCCAGTTGGCGTGGACGTTTGCTTGTTGACGCTAGCCGATTACCTGGCTACAGTCGGGACGCACCTGCAAGTGCAGGCCTGGTTAGAGCACTTGCAAGTAGTGCGCGCGCTTTTGGAGGCCTATTTCAATCAGCATGCCCAAGTGGTATCGCCGCCGCTGCTGATCGACGGCACGACACTGATGGAAGCCTTGAAGCTCGCGCCGAGCAGGCTTGTCGGTCAGCTATTGGAGCAAATTGCTGAGGCGCAGGCCAGCGG
>RFIM01000204.1 GCA_003695215.1 Chloroflexota bacterium | reverse complement strand
TGATGTGCCCTGGGTGCGCTACAACCCTGCTACCGATGAGACGACGATCATCCGCAATGTGACAGCGCAGGACTTCGTCTACGGCATTCGCCGCGCCTGCGATCCGCGCACGGGCGGCTACTACAGCTCCGTGGCTGCGGCGATGATCAAGGGCTGCGATGTGGTCTTCAACAAGGATGCGGCGAGCATCACAGAGGCGGATTTCGAGGAAATTGGCGTAGTGGCGCTCAGCGACACGCAGCTGCAGGTCACTACACAGGGCGCGCTGGGCTTCTTCCTGCCTGCTAGCGGCATGTGGGTCTTCCGCGCTGTGCCGCGTGAGGCGATTGAAGAGTTCGGCCAGCAGTGGATCGAGCCTGGCAACATCATCACCAACGGCCCGTTCATGTTGAAGGAATGGGATCGCACGGTCAACCGCGTTTTCATCAAGAATCCGTTCTACCCGAAGGTGAACGATGACTACGGCGGCAACATCGAGCGCGTCAGCACCTTGGTGGTGAACGACGGCGGCACGATCTGGTCGCTTTACCAATCCAACCAGATCGATAGCTCGGGCGTGCCCACTGCCGAGCTGCAGCGCATCCGTCAAGATCCTGAGCTGAGCAAGGAATTGCGCCAGAACAGCGATCTAGCCGTCTTCTACTTCGGCTTTATGTACGATAAGCCGCCGTTCGATAACGTGCATGTGCGCCGTGCCTTCAGCGCCATCATCGATCGCCAAACCTTCGTGAGCGAGATTCAGCAAGGGCGTGGCGTGCCAATGGCGCACTTCATGCCGCCGGGCATCCGCGGCGCCGTGCCGATCAACGAAGTGGGCATCGGTCAGCCCGATACGCCTGGCTTCGATCCTGAGTTCGCCCGCCAAGAGATGGAGAAAGCCGGCTATCCGAACTGCGAAGGCTTCCCGGAGATCACGCTGCTGACCTATCAAGGCGCCAGCGACTGGGGCGAGTACCTCCAGAATGCGGCCAACACGCATCTGGGCTGCCCGCGCGAGAAGATCATCATCGAAGAGAACGAGTTCACTGTGCTGCTGCGCTCGATCCGCAGGGATGTGCCAACTGCACAGCGCCCGAACATGTTCACCCTCGGGTGGGGCCCAGACTATCCCGATGGCCACAACTGGATGCACGACGTGCTCAGCTGCAAGGCTGAGAACAGCTTCGCGCGCCCGTGCGATGACGTGATCGACACGAAGATCGACCAGGCTGCCCGCGAGACCGATCCGGCCGTGCGCGAACAGCTCTACCGCGAGCTAGAAGAGCTGTTCTTCGGCTACGAAGGCAACTTCCCAATCGCGCCGCTGTTCTTGCGCATCAACATCTTCATGGTCAAGCCATGGTACTTCGGCTTCTTCGATACCGACGGCCTGTTCGGCGGCCCACACTGGGAATCGCGCCGTATCGACCAGGCTGCGCAGCTGGCCGCGCGCGCTAGCCGCTGAGCCTTGAGTCTCTCAGTGAGCGGAGCACTTGCTCCGCTCACTTTTTATTCGGCCGAGCCTCGCCCTGCCCAAACCAAGCACTTGTTCAGGCTGACAACAGAGCCCCGTTGCACAACGCAAGGCAGGCTTGTTATAAGTACTTCTGCGCTTTTAGTTAAAAAGGAGCTTCTTATGCGCTTGAAAGGCCTTTCTGTATTCGTAGGCGCGCTGCTGTTGGCGCTAGCGCCACTCGGCGCCGTGAACGCAGCCTCACTCGGCGAGTTCTCGCTTGTCCTGAGCAGCCCGTTGCTGCAAAGCCCTGAGCCTGTCACGCTCTACACCGCCTCAACAGGCCTGATCGCCACGCTCGATCCGCAGGTCGCTCAGGATACCGCCTCGATCCAAATCATCGAGAACTTATTCCTCGGCCTCACCGACTTCGATCCCAAGACCAATGCCATCCGCCCCGAACTGGCTACGGCTTGGCAAGCCAACGCGGCAGGCGACGTCTGGACGTTCACCCTGCGCGACGACGTGCCTTGGGTGCGCTACAACCCTGCCACAGGCGAGGCAACTGAAGTGCGCAAAGTGACCGCGCAGGATTTCGTCTATGGCATTCGGCGCGGCTGCGATCCACGCTTAGGCAGCTACTACAGCGGCATCGCGGCAGCGCTCATCAAGGGCTGCGATGTCGTTTTCAACAAAGAGGCCGATCAGATCAGCGCCGATGACTTCGAGCAGATCGGCGTGCGCGCCCTGAGCGACACGCAGCTTGAAGTCACTTTGCAGGCAGCCTTCGGCTTCTTCTTGCCTGCCAGCAGCATGTGGATTTTCCGCGCCACGCCACGCGAGACCATTGAAGAATTCGGCGAGCAATGGACCGAGCCAGGCAACATCGTGACCAACGGCGCCTTCCTGCTGCAAGAGTGGGATAAGCCTGTCAGCCGCGTCTTCGTCAAGAATCCGCTCTATGTCGAGGTCCACGATACCTACGGCGGCAACTTGGAGCGCGTCAGCACAATTGTGGTCAACGATCCTGGCACGATCTGGTCGCTATACCAGGCCAATCAGATCGATATCTCGGGCGTGCCTGAGGCAGAGCTGAGCGCCGCGCGTCAAGACCCTGTGCTGAGCCGAGAATTGCGCCAAACCAGCGATTTGGCTGTCTTCTACTTTGGTTTCTACTACGATAAGCCGCCTTTTGACAACGTCCATGTGCGGCGCGCCTTCAGCGCCATGTTGGATCGGCAGACGTTCATCACTGAGATGTTGAACGGCGCAGGCGTGCCAATGGCGCATTTTGTGCCGCCTGGCATCTTCGGCGCCGTGCCGATCAACGAAGTCGGGATCGGGCAGCCTGAGACGCCTGGCTTCGATCCTGAGTTTGCGCGCCAAGAGTTGGCGAAGGCTGGCTATCCGAATTGCGAGGGCTTCCCGAGCATCACTATTCTTAGCACGCCGCGCCGCACTCAATGGGGCGAATACATGCAGAACGTGGCCAATACCGTCTTAGGTTGCCCGCGCGAGAAGCTGGTGCTGGAGCAAGCTGAATTCACGGTCTTGCTCAAGACCATCAGCCTGAGTACACCAGCCAATGAGCGCCCGCACATGTATCTGATCAATTGGCTGCCCGATTACCCTGACGCACACAACTGGCTGCACGACGTGCTGAGCTGCGAGATCGACTCGCGCCCATGCAGCGAGGAAATTGACGGCCGCTTGGCGCGCGCCGCGCGCGAGAGCGATCCTGAAGTGCGCCGACAGCTCTATCGCGAAGTCGAAGAGTTGCTCTTCGGCTATGAAGGCGAGTTCCCGATCATGCCCCTCTTCCTCGATATCGATATCTTCGCTGTCAAGCCGTGGTACACTGCTTTCTTCGAGACAGACGGCTTGTTCGGCGGCCCGCACTGGGAATCGCGCCGCATCGATCAAGAAGCACAGCTGGCTGCACGCGCTAGCCGCTGAATTTTCCCGAAGGCTCTCAGTGTCAGCGTATGGAAAATCACTTTTCATACGCTGACACGTTTATTTCGTGTTAAAATGATTGGAACAGATATTCTTAAGCTTGAGGAGGAAAGAGGTATGGATTCGGATATACCAATTCTTGTTACAGAGCGTTTCCAAAAAAGTTTAGAGCGCTACAGGCGCAATGGGCGCGGCAATGTGGAAGAGAAGATCAAGCTGTTACTTAGCAATCCTGCGCAGCCGCATCCATCATTGAAGGCGCATCGCATCAAGAAAAATGCCGATTTTTGGGAAATGTACTTAACCGACGGCGATAGATTGATCTATCGCTGGCGAAACGGCCACTTAGAATTGCATGACATCGGCGATCATTCAATTGTCGGCCGATTCCATCAATCGGCTACCCTAGCCGCGTCTTTTCCCTTCAACATTTTTGGATCGAAAAAGGCGCCACAGCCTAGCCCTGCTGAGCCAAGGCGGCCTCTTGCGCGCCCTGATCTGACAACAGTTCAGCCCGATCCAGCTGAAGGCTCGGACAACTGCTTGAAAAACCTGCCTGAGGCGCACCTGCGCATATTGGGCGTGCCCAAAGCGCACGTCAAGGCTGTGCAGGAAGCGCCCTCGTTCGAGGCGCTTGAAAAGATTGACTTGCCGCCAAGAGTTCTAGAGCGGCTGCAAGAGCTAGCGACCAATGTCAGCCTAGAGCGTGCCTTGCGCGAAGGGCGCTTGTTGTATCGCGCCACGCTCGATCAACTAGTGGGCTATGTCGAAGGCAAGATCAAGCGCCTGATGTTGAACCTTGCCAACGAACAACAGCACCTTGTCACGCTTGAAACGTCGCGCCCTACCCTTGTGCGCGGCTGCGCAGGCTCAGGCAAGACGACAATCGCCGTCTATCGCGCCATTCATTTTGCCAAGGAAGGCAAGCGCGTCTTGTTCCTGACCTACAACAAGACTCTAGCCCTTGCAGCCAGGACGATGATCGAAGAGCTGATCGATTTTGTCCCTGATGGGCTGGAAGTCTCGACAGTGGATAGCTGGCTGCGCAAGCTCGTTGAGCAACGTCAAGGCAAGGCGCCGAGCTTCTTCAGAAATGAAGAGGCCATCAAGCAAGCCATCAGGCAGGCGATCAGCGCAGTCCAGCGCGCAGAGCCGCAGGCTTTTGCGCGCTATCTCGGCGAATACAGCGCTGCTGAGAACTTTTTGATCGACGAGATACTACACGTGATTTTGCCAAGTGGCGTGACAACGCTTGAGGAGTACCTGAATTGGCGCCGTTATGGGCGTGGCACAGCCTTGCATCAGCCAGCACGGCGCCTTATTTGGAAGATATACGAAGCCTATCAACAGGCGCGCAACGAGCAATTGCACTGGGACGATCTGGCACGCTTGGCAGCCCAGATGCTGCGTGCGCGGCCGTTACAGCCATCTTACGATCACATCATCATAGATGAAGTGCAAGACCTGAGCGCAGCGCGCTTGCGCGCCATCCTAGCCTTGATGGACACCTCGCCGAATTGTAACCTGTTCATGGTTGGCGATGTCGCTCAGACGATCTACTCGCGCGGTTTCGCTTGGCGCGATCTAGGGCTGAACATGCGCGGCAGAAGCCTGAGCCTGCGCAAGAACTTCCGCAACACGCGCCAAATCGCAGAGGCTGCTGCGCAGTTGTACGCGCACAACCAACAGCTGAGAAAAGCCGAAGAGTTTGTCGATCCTGAGCCAATTGAGCGCAACGGCCCGAAGCCGACGATTATCGAATGCGATAGGGCGAGCAAAATTCAGAGCGCTTTGCGCGAGAAGCTGCTCAGCCTGATCGAGGGCGAGACTTTCCGTCTCTGCGATTTCGCTATCCTCGCGCCTACTAATGACCTATGCGAAGAATATCGGAGAGCGCTGACGGACAGTCATATTGCTGCCGTCACACACAAAGAGGACTTCAACCTGTTTGAGGAGCAGGTCAAGATCTTGACCATTCATTCCGCCAAAGGCCTGGAGTTCCCTGTGGTCTTCGTAGTCGGCTTGCAAGAAGATATCTTGCCGCGCAAGAGCTACGCGCTCTCTGAGGAAGAACTCGCTTTACATCTGGAGCGCGAACGGACTCTGCTCTACGTGGCGATGACGCGCGCTTCAGAAGGGCTGTTCTTGATGACTTCGCAAGAGCGGCCGTCGCGTTTCCTGAAGGAGATCGACGCCGTTGAGCGCGAGTCTTTCAATGCATAATGAGCAGTGCGGGCGGAGAGCTTCTCCGCCCGTTTTTTTCAGTTGCCTAGCACCATCAGCACAATGCGCGGCGTGAGATAGACTTCCACCACGGCGCCAATGGCCAAGAGCGGGATTGCCACAGCGACCAGCAGTTTGAGCATGTCGGCGAAGGCGCGCAGCCAGGCTTCCCAGACGCCCATACCTTTGGGCGGGCTAGTGACCAGCGCGCCGAGCCGTGTGGCCGCACCAGCGCCGATGATCAGCGCTGGCACTTCAAAGATAGCATGTGGCAAAATTGCCGCCACCACCACGCCATAGCCGAGAGCGCTCATGATCGGTTGGGCCAGCAGGAAGCCCAGCACGCCGAAGGTGAACGAAGCCAAGAAAATGCTCATCACGCCGAAGGTGAAGATGGATAGCATCGCTGCGCCAAGTAGCACGCGCACATTTTGCCCAAAGATGAAGCGCACGCCTATCCCAACATCGCTGAGCGCGCTGAACTGCGCGAAATTCTGCATCACGTCAGGCTGTGCTTGCAGCATCTCAGGCGTCAGCCGCCAATCAGGCGCGAAGTTCGTGGCAATTGCGCCGCCAATCAGCATCGCGACTATAGCAAAAGCCACTACCAGCATGCCATTACGGCTATCGCGCAGCGCAGGCAGAACGCTGTAGCGATACCAGCTCAAGAGGCCTTTCACACGCGCATCGCCGCGCAGCTGCGCAATTAGAACGCGCCAAGCCCATTTCAAATTGATCGCGTCTATCGTGCGGCCGAGCAGCTCCTCACGGTTGAAGAGCCGCGCGCCCATGCGGAAGAGCAGGAAGTCGGCGATGAGCAGCGCCACTAAAATCCACCACAGCAAGTGGCGCAAATTGTTGACCATGATCAGGCCTTCTACCAGCACCAGCAGCGACATCGGAATGATGATGAAGCTGGCCAGCAGGTTTGAGGCGCGCGTCGAGGTCGTCTGGCTGCTGACGACCACAGCGCCCGTCACCATGACTAACGCTTGCGCCGAAGTGAGCAGCAAGACTTGAATGACCAGCTCGGCTTGTGGCCGCCACTGCTGCGCGCCGAAGATCAAAGCGCTCAGGTAAATGCCAATGCCGACGTAAGCTGCCAGGAGCGGCGGAATCATCGCGGCGAGCGTCTTGCCGATATACAGCTCAAGGTTGGTCAGCGGCGTTGAGAGCAATGGCTCAAGGCTGCGGCGCTCTTTTTCGCCCACGAAGGTCTCTAGCGCGATGACAAGCGAGATCGAGACGGGAAAGAAGCCGACGATCATTGGCAAAAGCGGCAAGAAGATATCAATCATCGGCTCAGCGCCATTGGCGATGAAGAAATTGGCGAACAGCTCGGTCATGCCTTGCGCCAAGAGCGGGAAGCACAAGGTCAGGATGAAAATCGGTATCATGATGCGCCAGTCGCGGAAGCTATCGCGCACTTCGCGGCGCGTCACAATCCAAGCGTTTTGGAGTGTACGCCACCAAGTGCCGCGCGCCGTAATTGCCAAGCGCGGCGCTGCTGTGTTCAATTGCGGTGCATCAAGCGTGGTCGCCATTGTGCGTTTTCTCCATCAGGTTCTCATCTTCGTTCACAATCTGCAAGTAGACCATCTCCAGGCTGCGCGGCACTTCGCTGAGCGTGATCACAGGCACGCCTTCGCCGATCAAGCGCCGCAAGATGATCGGATTGTGTTCTTGTGGCGCCTTGGTGCGGAAGCGCAACCAATCTTCGCCGTACGCTACAACGTCTAGCTCTCTGTGTAGCCACTCAGAAGCGCCGTTCAGCGGCGCGCCAAAGCGAAGCTCCATGATCGGATCGCCGACGAAACGTCGGGAAAGCTCATCGAAGGTGCCATTGGCGATCAGCTTGCCGTGGCGTATCACGCCGATGCGATCAGCCAATTGCTGTGCCTCAGTCAGGTTGTGCGTAGTCAAGATGATCGTACGTCGGTCGTTCTTCAGCTCTAGGATAGCATCGCGCACTTGCTTGGCGCTTTGCGGATCCATAGCCGAAGTCGGTTCGTCCAGCAACAACACAGGCGGATCGTGCAGCATGGCGCGCACGAGCGCAAGTTTTTGCTTCATGCCTTTGGAGAACTCGCCGACGCGCCGTTGCATGGCATCAGCCAGGCCAAAGCGCGCCATGAGTGCTTGCGCGCGCTGATGGCGTACTGCGCGCGGCAGGTGATAAATGCGCCCGAAGAAATCTAGATATTCAGCCGCTTTCATGCGCTCATATAAACCGTGCTGTTCGGTCAGCACACCGACGCTCGCGCGCACCTGCGGCGCATCGCGCACTACATCCAAGCCGTTGATGCGCGCCCAGCCGCGCGTCGGCTCTAGAATGGAAGTCAACATGCGGATAGTCGTCGTCTTGCCTGCGCCATTCGGGCCGAGAAAAGCGAAGACGCTGCCCGCTTCCACTTGCAGAGATAAATCGTCCACTGCGACGAAACCGTCAAAGATTTTGGTCAATCCACATGCTTCAATCATCGGCTACCTGCCAGCAGTTGATTGGCTCTAGCATAGATTGTAGAGCAAATGCGCCAAAGTGGTATTAAGTTCCTGTAACACAGCCTGAAGCCGCTTTCTGGAGTAGAAAGCGGCGAATCGCATGCAGAGCCAAAGCGCGGCTACCAGCGCTTGTCCATTTCGCTTCGGATGGCAGTGCACATCAAAGGCATCAGGCGCACAAAGCGCTGACGCCTCCAGAATTCAATGTCAATCAGGTAATGTTCTGTTAGCTCTGTGATAGCGCTCGGTACCCTACTGCCTATATCCAACTTGCTCAAGTGCTCTTCGCTAGACTGACCACCATTTCTACTTGATAGATAGCGCACTAAATCGCGCCCACTTGGCGAAAGTTGCTTCCAAGTCGACTTCAGCGCATATGTGTAGAGCGCATCGAAAGGCGGACGAGCGTTCTTCAAATCCTGTATTGCTTGCTCAACTCTGGTGTGCGCTAGATGCGTGCCAAGCACGCTCAGCGCTAGCGGCAGGCCACCGACAAGTTTGTAGAGTCGGTTGAACTGACTGTCCGTGAGCGGCTCCAGGCCGTCGGACGACTCGATTTTAGATCTGCGCGCGCATTCTAGGATATCGCGGCTTTGCGCCTCTTTCAGCTGAGGCACTCGTAGGCTCATTACATTACCGCCAAGTTTTATGAAACGGCGCGTGGTTATCACGAACTTATGGCGAGGGAGCTGCTTGAGGCACTCTATCAGCTTTTGCAATTCTAGCTGCGGCAGGGCATCCACACGATTAATGGCAAAGATGATATTTTCAGGATAGGCATCGATAGCCTCAATTTGATCGTCGATTGTGCTATGCTCAAAAAGCCCTAGGCCTTCGTACATTTGTGCCACTAGCGCCTCGGCCGTAGACTCGCCTCGCAGCTTTTGTAGCTGACCGTGCTGATCCAGGTATTCTGGCTGGGCCTCTACCCAGACTAGCTTGTGCGCTGGGTGCATTAGTTCATACAAACGGAACAAAATGCTGCTCTTGCCTGTGCCGCTGCTGCCGCCCAGCATCACTAGATTTCCCGACTGGAGATGAGTCTCGATCTTGTGCACTAGCTTCATCTGTTCGTTGGCTAAGTTCCTGCTCAGGCGCTGTTCAGCGCTTCTAAGGTTGCGCTCATGCGCATATTTGCGCCGCACGCTTCTCTCCAACTCGGTCAAGCGCGCTGATAGAGCGTGTAGCCCGTCGCGCAGGTATCTACGTATTTGCCTAATCCCGATACCGCTCAGCTTGGCTATGGCATTGGTTCGCAAGGTCATCTTGCAGAAATAACGCCAGTAAAGCACGCCCCATTTCAGCGTTTCAGGATTAGCGCGCAAATTTGCCAAATCAGCTACTCTGGGCCGCGAAGTCATCTGGAGATAGTGGAAGTTTGCTTCCACGAACTCTCTGAGAATATCAAGGAAGCGCTGGGCGCGTTCGCTCGAAGTTATGCCATCTGTCAAACAGCGCAGC
>RFIM01000203.1 GCA_003695215.1 Chloroflexota bacterium | reverse complement strand
TTGCGGTTGACTTGAACCGCGCCTGATTTGATCAGCTGCTGCACGCGCACGCGCGAGAGCACTAGGCCCTGCGCCGCCAGTTGATCGGTCAGGAATTTATCAAGCCGCTCGCCTAGGGCAGAAGGGCTCGGCACGAAAGTGTGAATTTGTTGCATGGGCGCATTATAGCACAGCCCGCCACAAGCCGCCTGCCTCGAAGGTCACTTGAGCGCGCTCATAGAGATAGACTAACGCCGCTTGCACAGCTGTGCGCGCTAAGCCATAGCTGACCGCGTTGGGCAAGCTATCGCCAAGGGCCGCACAGACCTGCTGCGTGAGCGTGCCATCGTTGGCGGGCGCGGCACGCACGCGCTCGAGCGTCATGGCGATCAAGCGCTCCAGGACAGCAATATTGGCGGCGATCACCTCGCGCGCATCGCTCAATTGGGCGCCATGCCCAGCTGCGAACAAGACGCCATCTAGCGCGCTCAAACGCCTCAAGGTCTCTAGCGCTTGTGCCATGTGGACAGTGAAAGGCACAGGATACTTCTGCAACGTGGCAACAGGCAAGAAGGCGTCTGCGCTGAAGAGGATATCGCCGTAGCGCACGCCGACTTGGCTTGGCGAATGCCCTGCCAAAGGCACGATCTCTAGCTCGAGTCCTAGCAGGTTGAGCGTGCCGACTTCAAGCGGATGATCGACAGCGCATGGCTGCGCGAGCGTGAACTTGCCTTTCAGCTGATCGATCGGCGCGGCACCAGCTGAGAGCATCATGCCTTCCAGGGTCGGCTGGCTGATGAAAGCGGCTTCCAGCGGCGGCGCATACACGGCAAAAGGCGGCAGATTGCGACGCAAATAGGCGGCGCCGCCGAAGTGATCGGCATGGCCGTGTGTCAGCAGCAGCGCAGCTAACGAGACGCCGAGCGACTCGAGCGTGCGCTTGATGCGCCTGCCCATTTCCTCATCCAAACCTGCATCGATCACCAGGGCGCGTCCATCTGCCACGATCAAGCCGACGTTAGCGCCGCTCTGCAGATGATAGACGTTCTCTGTCAATTTCACGACTTCGAAAGGCATGTGCGTCACTCTTCTGCCAAACGTTCTAGACCTTCGCGATCGACAATGACGTAATGGCGCCCTTCGCGGCGCACTAAGCCGAGATCGTAGAGTTGGCGCAGGGCGCGGCCAAGCACCTCGCGGCTAGTGCCGAGAACGGCGGCGATCTCATCCTGGGAGAGCGTATCCAGTGGCAAGTTGACCTCATGCTCAAAGCCGCCGCGCCGCAAGAGCAAGCGCGCCAGGCGACTCGGCACAGTCCTGAAGCCGATGTCATCCAGGCGGGCGATCAGCTCGCGATTCTGCAGCGTCAGCAGGCGGATACAGCTTTGCATCAGCTCGGCATCGTTGGCCATTAGCTGCAGAAGGCGCTCGCGTGAGAGCCAGCCGATGTGCGCCTCGCCGACTGCTTCTGCGCTCACCGGATTCGGTCGGCCGTCTAGCGCGGCGATCAGGTTGATGGCCGCATATGGACGCGCATAGTGATGCACGTGCAGGCGCCCATCGCGCAGGATGTGATAGAGCCGCACCAAGCCGCTAGCGACGATGCCCAAGCCTGTCGGGCGATGCCCTTCGAGGAAGATCGGCTGTTTGTTGGCGTAGGTGCGCACGTGCAGGGCTGCATCGATAGCGCGCTGCGTCTCGGCGCTAGCGCGCAGGAAAAGTGGCGCGCGCACAATCCAGGTGTGGGCAAGCGGCTCTAGGCACGGCATTTTTTCAGCCCTGCGGGCGGAACTGCACGCTGCGCCAGGCGCTGAACAAGTCGCGCAGCTTCAGCCGCTGGTACTTGCCTGTCGCTGTGACGGGCACCTCTGTGCCAAAGACCACAACCTTTGGCGACTTCTCGAAAGTCAGTTTGGCGCGGCACGCGGCAAGGATTTGCTCTTCGCTGAGCTTGGCGCCTTCCTCCGGCACCACATACGCGCCGACTTCTTCGCCATAGTAGTCGTTCTCGAAGGCGATAGCCAAGCCGACTTTGACGCCTTGGATGCTCAGCAGCACTTCCTCGATATCGAAGGGCGAGAATTTGACGCCGCCGCGGTTGATCAGCTCTTTGATGCGCCCTGTGATGAAGAAAAAGTGCCTGCCGCGCTCATCGCGCAGGAAGAAGCCTTCGTCGCCGCTGCGGAACCAGCCGAATTTGAAGGTTTCAGCGTTCGCCTCAGGGCGCTGATAGTAGTACTTCATCACGTTGTGGCCGCGAATGCAGATCTCGCCGCGCTCGCCTTCGCCCAGCTGTACGCCGTTGCCACTGGCATCGAAGATCGCCATCTCATTGGGGCTGATCGGGCAGCCGATGGATGGATAGCCGTGCGCTTGCAGCCAAGCCTGATGTTCTTGCCAGCTCAGGTCAATGGGCAGGAAGCACGAGTAGCAAGTTGTCTCGCTCAGGCCGTAGCCATGCAGGATTGGGAAATTGAATTGATCCTCAAAGCGCTTAGCGAGCGCGACTGAGAGCGTGCCTGCGCCGCAGATCAAGTGCCTGAAGTGCTCAAGATCGTCGCGGCGCACATTCTCGCCCCAGATGCTCTTGCCTTGAGCCTGCTGCGCATCGGCGTACTCACAACAGAACTGCAGTAAGGTCGGCACCACGCTGACTATGTGAACTTTTTCCGCTGCAATGCGCTGCCAGAAGGTCTGCGACTGAAACTGGCGATTCAGCACCACGCTGCCGCCGACGTACAGCGGCGTGACTAAGGTCACGACGATGCCGTTGACGTGATGGATCGGCAAAACGCACATCAGGCGCTGGTTGCCCGTGATGCCCTGCCAATCACTGATGCCGCGCGCGTCCACTAGCAAGTTGTACTGAGTCAGCACCACGCCTTTGGGCGCGCCCGTAGTGCCACTCGTGTAGACTAACAGCGCCTCGCTCTCCAAGGAGACCGCTTCAGGTGCGCTGAAATGCTCGCTCTGCTTCTCAAGTTCTGTGCCGAAGTGCAAGGTATCGCCCTGTGGCGCGCCGCCCATTTGCACTACACGGCGAATATTCGGCGCGCCGCCTTCGGCGCTGCCCAGGATGCGCATAGCGCGCTCCAGATAGTCATGCCGAGCGAATAGGACAACTGCCTCGCTGTTGCGCAGGATGAAAGCAATGCGCGCGTCATCTTCAGCCACGTTTTGCGGCGCCACAGTCGCGCCGAGCTTCCAGCAGGCGAAGTATAAGATGACCGTCTCGGCATGGTTGTAGGCCAGCGTTGCCACGCGATCGTTCGGGCGAATGCCTAGCGACCAGAGCAGATTGGCAGCGCGATTGACAAGCGCATTGAAATGCGCATAGCTGTACTCAGTGCGCGTGCCATCGGCATCATAGGCGATCAGAAAGGTCTTTTCGGGCGATTCGCTAGTGCGGCATTCTAACAAATGTGCGATATGGCGGTACGGCACCAGATAGCTCTCAGGCGGGCGCTCGTGATAGGTGCGCGCCGCTCGGATATTGGCTAAAGTCTGAGCATCAGGATGCATAGAGCCTCTCTCACAAAAAGTCTTTTCAGAGACGCGCAGGCGATCAGGATTTTACGATCAGCGCGGCGCGATTGCAATGCTCGCCTGTTTGCGCTAGGCTAGCGCCTTGCTCAACAGGCTTTACGCTACCTGGAACGCTGTGTTGCTGCGCTTTACATACGCCGTAGAAGCGCTTCAGGAGCGGCACTGTTTCATCTGCATTAAAAAGTCTCTACTAGACAGGTCGAGCTTTCTGTAGTACGCTCTCAGTAGGTTGATACTACAGTAAAAGGATGATTGAGCCATGTTCAAGACGTTTCAGCGTAGCTGGGAGCTGACCAAAATTTCGTGGAGCGTGCTGCAGAAGGATAAGGAGCTGCTGGTATTTCCACTGATATCGATGATCGGCGTCGCAGTCATCTCACTGATCTTCGCCTTGCCGTTGCTTTCCTCAGGTCTCATCCAAGCGCTGGCAGGCGAAGAAGAATCGAGTGCCGTAGCGTATATCTTGGGCATCGTGATCCTGTTCCTGTACTACTTGGCTATCTCAGTCGTAGTAACCTATAGCAATGCCGCTTTGACTGGCGCAGTCTTCATGCGCTTTGATGGCAAGGATCCGAAGCTCAGCGACGGGTTTGCCATTGCCAACAATCACTTGGGCGCGATTGTGACCTTCGCTGCGATGAACGCGACAGTCGGCGTGATCAGCGCGCTCATCCGCAATGCTGGGCGTGATAGCAAAAACTGGGTGGCTCGCTCGCTCGCAGATGCGCTGGCCGATTTGGTGAGCACAGCATGGGCAATCATCACCTTCTTGGCAATACCAGTGATGGTGCGCGAAGGCAAGGGCGCGATCGAGGCTGTTAAGCGCAGCGCACAGTTGCTGAGCGACACGTGGGGCAGGCAAGTCGTTGGCAGCGCGGGCATCGGCGTTATTTTCGCCTTAATCGCCCTCGCCTTCCTTATCGTCATTGGTCCGCTGTTCGCCTTGGCGCTCTCAGCCAATTCGGCTGTGCTGATAGGGCTTGTGTTGGCTTTGGCAGTGCTGATTTTAGGCGGTATCAGCTTGCTGAACGGCGCGCTGAACAGCATTTATCGTGTGGCGCTCTATCACTACGCGCACGACCACAAAGTCGAATTCTTTGAGGAGGAAGCGTTGCGCGGCGCCTTTGTGCCAAAGCCAGGCGGCGCGTAGACGAGCTTTGCGCCCACAGGCCACATCAGCACGCTGAGGCGCATATTCACAAGCGCCCGCTCTATGCTATAATCCGCCCAATCACAAAACGATAGGAGAGCGAGCAGCATGTGGCGTAAACATTTCGTCAATCTGGGCACTGCCTTCATCGCAGCACTGATCGGCACACTAATAGCGCGTTGGTTCTTGGCAGGCGGCTTGCTCGAGTTCTTCCAGGCGCGTGTTGAGTCGCCTGAGACAGCTTTGAATCTGGCCACGCTGCTCTTCGGCGCTCTGCTTTTTGCCCTTTTCGCTCTGAATGAATACCTTGATAGCGTTGACCCACAGCTGAGCAGCGATCAGGTGCGTGTACGGCGCGGCAGAGGCGTGCTCTTCCTGGATGCGGCCTCTGTCTGCGATCAGGTCTTCATCGCCACGTCAAAGGTGCAGCAGGTGAAGTGCAGCGAAGTGGAAGTCCGAGCTGTGAATGGCGATGCGCACATTTCGCTGCGCGCTCGTGTCGACAATATCTTGCTGCTGCAACGAAAACACGCCGAGCTGCGCGTGGCGATTCGCGAGATGGCAAAGCGCCTGCATATCAAGCTTGGCGCTGAGCCGATCATCTACGCCTCGCTGCCGCCCTTGCGCAGCGGACGCACTCTGACAAAAGCGCCGCGCCCGCCCTTAGCGGCAGCTTTTTCGCGCCGCAGTGAATCATCTTCAGACTCGCATCTTCCTAACATTCTTGGCAGGCCGTCAAGCAATCCAAGGCCCACAACGCCGCCCGCTTCATCGAATAGCGAAATGCCGATGCGCCCCACAAGCAGCATTTTTAGTGCCCTCAGGCGCAATGAGATTGACAATGAGCCCGCCGCGCCTTCTCAATCCGACGATGAAGCGCCGCGCCGTGCCAGCGGTTTTTGGAGCGTTTTTGGCAGACGCCCTGAGCCTGATGAGCCTGATGCTGAGGCTTAGCCAGGAGCATGGCACCTGCTGATGCGAATTGCGCTTGTTCACGACTGGCTGAATCAAGTTGGCGGCGCTGAAGACGTGCTGACCGAGCTGGTCAGCATGTTCCCGCAGGCGCCCATCTACACCAGCTTGTATTGGCGCGAGAAAATGCCCGCCGCTTGGCAACAATGGCCGATTCGCACGCTTTGGACGGATCGCCTGCCGCAGATACATCAGCAACATCAGCGCTACCTGCCGTTGTATCCACTCGCTTTCGGCGCACTCGACCTCTCAAGCTATGATGTGGTGCTGAGCAACAAAAGCGGCTTCTGCCATGGCGTGCGCACGCAGCGTGGCGCTCGACGCGCGCTGCACATCTGCTATTGCTTGGCGCCGACGCGCTACCTGTGGCAATATGAGAGCTATGTGGCGCGTGAGAATCTTGGCGGCGCGCTCAAGACGGCGCTGCGCCCGCTGATCGGCGCTTTGCGGCGCTGGGATTATGCGGCTGCGCAGCGCGTCGATCATTTCATCGCCATCTCCACTGAGATACAGGCGCGCATCAAGGCATTTTATAAGCGCGATTCGACCATCATCTTTCCGCCTGTGGCAACGGAGCGCTTCACGCCTGTGCCGCACAGCGCCCTTGGCAACTACTACCTGGTTCTCTCGCGGCTTGTGCCATACAAGCGCGTGGATTTGGCTGTGCAAGCCTGCACGCGGCTCGGCTTGCCGCTGCTGGTCGGTGGCAGCGGGCGCGACCGCGAGCGCCTTGAGCGCATGGCAGGCGAGACGGTCAAATTCTTGGGCTACGTGCCAGAATCTGAGGTGCCACAGCTCATGGCGCGCTGCAAGGCGCTGATCTTCCCTGGCCTGGAGGATTTCGGCATCGCGCCTGTTCAGGCGCAGGCCGCAGGCAGGCCAGTGATCGCCTTCCGTGGCGGCGGCACGCTAGATACAGTGCGCGAAGGCGAGACGGGCTTGTTCTTCGATGCGCCAACAGTCGAGTCGCTTGTAGCGACGCTCAAGCAGTTTGAGGAATCGGGTATGGCGCGCACTTTGGATAGCCAGAAGATCCGTCAGCAGGCGCTGCGCTTCGATCGCACAGTCTTCCAACGCGAGCTGCGCGCTTTCATCGAAGCAGCTTATGCTCAGCGGCGCTTTGCATCCACGCTCAGGGCGTAGCCGCGCCCGTGCACAGAAGTCAGTAGGCGCGGGCGCTGAGGATCGCTCTCCAGCTTGCGGCGCAAGTTGCGCATGTGATTGCGCACTAGCGCAGGATCGCCACTGCCATTGGGACGATTCCAGACGCGCTCGAGCAGCTCAGCAGCGCTCAAATACGTGCCTGGCTGCTCGCTCAGCACCGCGAGCAGCTGAAATTCAGTCGGCGTCAGCTCAATAGAGCGTCCATTCAGCTTGATCGTGCGCTCGTCCATGTAGAGAATCAAGGGCGCTGTGTTAGCTAAACGCTGATAGCGCCGCAGGAGCGCACGGACGCGCGCTGCTAGCTCGCGGCTGTTGAGCGTCGCTTTGCGCAGGCAGTCATCGGCACCTTGATCGAGCGCGCGCGCCACAGCTTGCGCGCCGCCGTTCACGATGCATAACAGCGCTGCCTGCAGTGCGCGTGGCATGTTGCGCACGCGGCGGCACAACAACTCAGAGTGATCGGAGAAGCTGGCAAGGTCAAGCACGATCAGCGCACAATCATGATGGTGCAGCTGATCCGTGAGTCCTTCAAGTGTCTCTGCGAAGGCGATATCGTAATGGCGGTAATCCTCGCCTGAGACGGCTTCCCGCAATGTCCTCTGAGTGCCGCGATCTCTGCTCAGGATCAAAATTGCCGACATGGCTTTCAGCTTCCATGAGTGCTAGGCGTATTGGCAAAATCTAACGTGGCACATACGCACGCCGATCTTGCCTAAGTATAGAGTAGCTTGAGCGGGCAAGTTGTGAAACTTGTGTGAATTTTCGTCAGAGCAGGGCGCGGCAGGCGCGGTAAAGATCGTCCCACTTAGGGCGCGTCTTCACGACTGTTTCCAGATACTCAAGCCAGACCACGCGATCTTGCACAGGGTCTTTGATAATAGCGCCGAGCATGCCGCCTGCCAGATCGTCGGCGCGCACTGTGCCATCGCCGAAGTGAGCCGCCATTGCCATGCCGTTAGTGATGACTGAGATCGCCTCAGCCGTGCTGAGCGTGCTGCTGGGCGTTTTGAGCTTGGTCTTGCCATCAGCAGTGAGGCCGTTGCGTAGCTCGCGGAAGATGGTGACTACGCGCTGTATCTCCAGCAAGGCAGGCGGCTCGGCGGGCAACTCCAGCGCGCGGCCGATCTCTTCGATGCGAGTGCGCACGATGCGCACTTCTTCCTCTTCCGTCTCAGGCAAAGGCAGGACGATGGTATTGAAACGGCGTTTGAGCGCCGCTGAGAGATCGTTCACGCCGCGATCGCGGTCGTTGGCCGTGGCGATCACGTTGAAGCCTTTGATCGCCTGCACCTCAGCGTTCAGCTCTGGGATCGGCAAGGTCTTTTCGGAGAGAATGGTGATAAGCGAGTCCTGCACATCTGAAGGAATACGCGTCAGCTCTTCTATGCGGGCGATCTTGCCTTCCGCCATGGCGCGCATCAGCGGGCTGGCCACAAGCGCCGCCATAGATGGGCCTTCTGCCAGCAGACGCGCGTAGTTCCAGCCATAGCGGATGCTCTCTTCTGAGGTGCCGGCCGTGCCTTGAATCAGCAAGGTCGAATCATTGGCGATAGCAGCTGCCAGATGCTCTGAGAGCCAGGTTTTGGCTGTGCCTGGCACGCCCAACAGCAGCAAGGCACGATCAGTCGTCAGCGTGGCGATAGCCGCCTCGACCAGGCGGCGTTGCCCGATGTATTTAGGCGTGATGGTGAAGCCATTAGGCAAGGTGCCGCCTAGGATGTAGGTCGCCACGGCCCACGGCGAGAGGCGCCAATTGGGCGGGCGCGGGCGCGTATCGATCTGGGCAAGCGCCGCAAGTTCTTCGGCATACTGCTGTTCGGCATGTTGGCGCAAAATGGCATTCGGTAGCTCAGGCATAGTCGTGTTCTCAAACTATTCAGGCGTGCCAAAACGCTGGCGCAAAGCAGCGCGTCCATCCAGTGTCATTTGCAACTCATGGTATGTATCGTAGACTAGCGGATCGAAGCGCGCGCGCGGCACGCGCCTGCGCAGATCGTCCAGCAAGGCTGTGGCGAAGTCGCGGCGCGCTATGACAGTCACGTTTAAAGCAGCGCGGCCAGGCAAGAGCGTCAACAGCTCAGGCGCGCTCAAGACAATCGGGCGGAACTCCTGCCAGTAGCGGCGCGCTGCCACAAGCAGCCATTCGGCGCTCAGCTCAGGCGGCACGTAGAGAATGTGGTAACTCGAACGGCTCTGCACTAAGCCTCAGCCTTAGGGTTCGCCTGCTCTGCGGGCGGCACAACCTGAGCGGATGGCTCAGCGCGGGCTTCGGATGGCGCAGGTGCAGGCTCAATGACTGCTTCGGTTGGCGGCTTCTGCTCAGCCACAGGCGCAGGCGCGGCCTGCGGCTCAGCTTGGGCAGGCGCGGGCTCAGCGACCGCTTCGCTCGGCGTTTTTTGCTCAGCCATAGGCGCAGGCGCGGCCTGCGGCTCAGCAGGCGGCGCTAACTTCGCCTGCATCTCAGCCTCGTCGGCCACAAGCGTCAGGCGCTCGGTCAGGCCGACCATGCGGAAGAGCTTGCGATTGTGAGAGTTCAAGCCATAGGCGAAGACTTTGCGGCCTGCTGCGTTAGCGTCTTCCACCAAACTGATGATCAAACCGATCCCGGCGCTGTTCAAGTAGTCCGTGGCGCTAAAGTTGAAGCCAATTGCCTGCACGCGCTGCACAGCCAGTTGGTTATACGCGGCGTAGGCGTTCTCGCGTGTTTGCGCCGTCACATCACGCGGAAAGTCAATGTAGCCGAGCGCGTCTTTATATCGTACGCCCACTGGTGGTTGTGCCAACTTCTGCCTCCTGTGTTAACCATTCATTCTTGCCCAAAAGATTGTAACCTAGGCTGACCAACTTCTGCATTGTGCAGATTGGCGAAGGCGCTCATTCCAGCAGCGCCAGCAGCGCCTCAAGCGCTTGTAAGGTCAGCAGATTGTGCAGATTGTGACCTGCCAGCAGCGCTTCAGGCGCGAACGAGGCCACATCGCCGTCTTCAGGCTTGGTCATATGCGTCGGTTCTTTGGGATCAATGCCTTGAAAGGGCAAGGGTTCAAAGGCGCGCCATATGTTGATCAAGGGCAAATTATAGTCGGCAGCGGCGCGCGCTACAATGCGATTGTAGAAGATAGACTGCTCGACGAAGCCAGGCTGATTAGGGAAGGTGCTCACTAACGGGATGATGCCGCGGTTGACCGTCTCGACCAGGACGCGGCGCAGGTAAAAATCGAACTGCGAGGGCGTCAACGACTTCAGGTCGTTAGTGCCGAACATGATCAGGGCGAAGGC